>JBGQGO010000379.1:0-5840 GCA_041497455.1 Blastocatellia bacterium
GCGGTGAGCTGGGGCAAGATCGATCCCGACCGCTTGCCTGACGCGGTTGTCTGTTATCTCGATTCGACGATCGCGCTGCCGATCCTCACGTCGTACGCGTTGGCTCGTCACAAGCCTCGAAAGCTCAAACGTCTTTACGACCGTCGCGATGAGATGATGAAGCTGCTCACCGACGAACACGCCCGGGCATTGAGCCGCTGATTTCGCGGATTCCGCGGCGGGAAGGAAAGAGTGGAGCCCCGGTTCCGACGGTCTAACCGGCGCTCTTTTCCCCAGGATGAAAGTGCGGCGGCCTATTTGGACTGCGCCGCCTGTTCCGCATTGAACGCCTATCGCTTGCGTGGCGGCGCTTTTGTTTGCGTGTAGAAGACACTACAAAAAAACTGGTTCTGCGGTCGCTCACTCTAAATATGCAAAAGCGCCGCCACCCATGCGAAAGTCGTTGAACGCGGAATAGGCGGCGCAGTCCAAATAGGTGCCGCCCCTGGAAAAAAGGGAAGGACTTGAGAAATGCTCTTCGCTGACCTGACACTTGCTCGACGTCTGGAGATGACCGACGCGCTTGCAGGCGTCGAGTTCGCTCGCGCGTGGGCCCGGTTCAACTCTTTCACGGGCGAAGTATCTCTCCCGGTAGCCGGCGGTCACGCGGGATTTGGCGGTATCGACTCGCCTTTGACGCAAGCCTTTGGTCTCGGCTTGAACGGCCCGGTAACCGAAGCGGACATGGCGGCGATGGAAGAGTTCTATCGAGCGCACGGGTCCGCTGTTAACATCGAGACTTGTCCGCTGGCCGATCCTTCTTTGTTGAAGCTGCTGAACGAACGAGGCTACAGGCCTATCGAGTACTCGAATGTTTTCACGCGAGAGCTTACCAGCAGCGACTCACGAGCTTGGCCGGACCCAACAAGGGAAGTTCGCGTGCGCAGGCCGGCGCACGATGAAGCTGAGAGTTATTCGCTTCTGGTCGCGAAGAGCTTCTTTGAGAACGCGGAGATCTCGCCCGAATTCCTGGGCATCTTCACGAGTTGCTTTCAGGCTGCCGGCGCGTTCTTCTTTATGGCTGAAGTCGAGGGTGTTCCAGCCGGCGGCGGAATGATGTCGATTCATCAAGGCGTGGCATCGCTAGGCGGCACGGGCACGCTTCCTGAGTTTCGCAATCGAGGCGTGCAGAAAGTCTTGCTCCTCGCGCGGCTTGCGCTCGCCGCCCAGTCGGGCTGCGATCTGGCGATGGTGGCTACCAGTCCGGGCAGCGGATCGCAGCGCAACGTCGAGCGGCTGGGATTCCGGGTCGTCTACACGCGAACGAAATTCAGTAAGCAGTAGGCAGAAGGCAGTAGGCAGATGACAAGAAAGCATCTGGCGGAGATGGCGACCAGCCGCCTTCTGCCTTCTGCCTTCAGGTTAGCGTTTCATGCTAGTCTGCCACGGTGAGCGTCTGGCAAGGATCCCTTGTCTTCTTGACCGCCTTGATCGCCGGAATGATGAACTCAGTCGCGGGCGGCGGCACGCTCGTGACATTCCCTACGCTTTTGTGGATTGGCGTCGATCCTATCCGAGCCAACGTGACGTGCACCGTGGCTGAAGTGAAAGATCCCCAACCTTCCGGTTGGGGGATTCTCGCGGCACTCTTCACACAGCGCGCTTCCGTTTGGCCCGGCCCGCCTCTTATAGTAGAGTCTCCCCGGCGACTCTCAAACAGTGGGCGGCGGCCACCATATGGAGCGCGCTGCTCGGCGGTTTCAGGCTCCCCATTGCGTACAGGAGAACTCGGTCATGACCAATTCGCGTTGGCGGTCCTCATCTCTAATCGCGCTAATAGTGATCATCGTATCAATGCTGGCGACGGCGGGCCTTCTGAGATCCGCCGCCAACGTCGCCGTTCAGAATCAATTCGCCTCCGAAGGGCGGTCGATCACGCCCGCTGGCGCGCTTGTGATGGACGCCACGACGCGGCAGGCGGCGGTTGGAGCGTTGCCGGTCGCCTTCGTGCGCAGCCCTGACAAGACAGGCCCCGCGGGGATGGGCCGTTACCTGATCGCGGTCAATAGCGGCTACGGCGTCCAGTTCAACTCGGCGACCAACAAGGCGCAGCAGTCTCTCGCGGTCATCGACCTCAACGCGCGCCCGGCTCCGGTCGTTATTCAAAACGTCTGGTTCCCGACGCCGCAGAGCGTAAACGTCGGCCTGGTCTTTGCGCCGCGAGCCGAGCAAGACGGAACGTTTGCGCTCTATGCATCAGGCGGTGTTGAAAACAAGATTTGGCTTTTTCGCTTTCGCCCGGGCGCCAACGTTCCGATCACCCCCGCCTCGCACGGGCCGAACACCTCGGTCGAGGCCCCGTTCATCGACGTCAACGGGTTCGCGACTTCCGCAAATTCGCCCCGTTACAACGACAATCACGCGCCCGTTTATCCAACCGGTCTCGCGATAAGCCCGGATGGCGACACGCTCTATGTGGCTAACAACCTGGGCGACTCCCTGGGAATCATCAGTAATATTCGCAACGCGCGAAACTTGACTCGCGTCGATCTTCATCGATCGGGCTCCGCTCAGTTCATGTACCCGTACGGCGTTGTAGCGTTGGCCGCTCGAGGCTCGTCCGAAACAGCTAAGGTGTATGTGTCTTGTTGGGCCGACGCGTCCATCGCGGTGATCGATCCGCGCAAGCCGAGCCAACCCGCTGTCAGCATTCCCGTCGATCGGCACCCGACCGCGATGATGCTGAACTCGACTGGCGCTCGCCTGTACGTTGTGAATTCCGACGCCGACAACGTTTCGGTGATCGACACCGCCGCTGACCGCGAGATCGAGCGTATCAACGTAAAGCTGGCTGAGAGCTCGCTCATCGGCGGGAGCCCCGAGAGCGTGGCGCTCAGCTCGGACGGCGCGACGATGTACGTAGCCAACGCGCACGCAAACGCGATCGCGGTGGTCGCGCTGTCGGCGAAGGCTCGCGGCGAGAAGGAAGATCGCGAAGAACGCCGTGACGATAATGACCGCAGCAAAGTTCGAGGATTCATACCGACTGGTCAGTATCCTTCGGCGGTCGCGGTGGTCGGAGGGACTGTGTTCGTGGGCAACGGCAAAGGCACCGGCTTCCAGAGCTCGTCGGTTGTGGTCGACAACTCGGGCTTCGTTCCTAACATGCCGAACGACCGCTTCTCCGCAGGCACCGGGCGCGGCGATCGCGGCGGGCAGTACAGTCTCTCGTTGATCTCGGGTAACATCAGCGCGATCACCGAGCCCGATGAACGCGCGCTCGCGGCATACACGCAGCAGGTTATGCGTAACGATGGGTTGATTGGCTCGCCTCGCGCGCGGCTCTTTCAAGGGCCGTCGCCGATCAAGCACGTCATCTACATCATCAAAGAGAACCGGACCTACGATCAGGTGTTCGGCGACGTAGCCCAATCAGGAGACGGCCACGCCGCTGATGGCGATCCCTCGCTTGCAATCTTCGGTGCCGGCGACGCGGCGAAGGTCCCTGGCGGCGCTGCTCAGAACATAACTCCCAATCATCGCGCGCTTGCGTTGCGCTTCGGATTGCTGGACCGCTTCTTCGTCAACGCGGCGGCGAGTCCCGAGGGTCACAACTGGTCGACGGCGGCTTTCTCGAGCGACTACGTCGAAAAGGCTTTTCGTTGGAGTTATTCGAGCCGGGGCCGGCCGTACGATTACGAAGGATTCAACCGAATGCCGGAGTTCGGGATGTCGAGAAACGCCCCGCCGATGTTCAGCGGGCCGGTCACTGCCGACGATATGTCGAAGTTCGTGCGTCGTTACATTCCTTACCTGAACGGCGCGAGAGACGTCTCCGAGCCTGAGACGCTCTATTTGTGGGACGCGGCCGCGCGCGCCGGGCTCACGTATCGCAACTACGGCGAGTTCGTCGGAACCGTATCAGAAGCGAACCTCGCGTCGGTGAACGCGAACAGGCCGCGGTCATACCCGGACATCAGTCCAACGGTCCTGGCTGTTCCGACAAAGAAATCGCTCGAAGGTCACTGCAGCCCGACCTTCCGCAACTTCGACTTGCGGACTCCCGATGCGATGACGCCTGATTCCTATCGCGCGGCCAAAGAAGCAACGAGTTGGACCGACAGCGTCATAACACGCAACAACGAAGACCCGCGGTTTCGCGGATCGTCGCGGCTGGGAGAATGGCTCGAGGAGTTTCGAGGTTTCGCCGCGGACATCGAAGCGGGCAAGCCGGATCGCATGCCGAACTTCTCGATGATGCGATTGCCGAACAATCACACAAACGGATTAGCCGCTGATTTCCCGACGCCGCAGTTCTACGTCGCCGAAAACGACTACGCCGTCGGGTACCTCGTCGAAGCGGTTTCCAACAGCCCTTATTGGAAGGACACCGCCATCTTCATCGTTGAAGACGACGCGCAAGATGGGCCCGACCATGTTGATTGCCATCGGGCGCCGGTGCTGGTGATAAGCGCCTACAATCGGCCGGGCGCGCTGGTTCATGAGTTTCACACAACGGTCAGCTTGATCCGCACGATGGAAATACTGTTAGGAATGCAACCGATGAATCAGCTCGATGCGTCAGCGTCGCCGATAGACATCTTTCGCGACCAGCCGGACCTGCGCGCTTACAAAGGCATCTTGCCCGACGTGGCGTTGAACAATCTGGTCGTGCCCGCTCGAACGGCGAGCAATTCATCGGATGCTTACTGGATGAAGCGCACGGCAGAGCAAGACCTCACGCACGCCGATATGGCTGACGCGCGGGTGATGAACGAGATCATCTGGTATTCGGTTCGAGGCGCTAGCTGGCGGATGCCGCAGATCGCGCGATTGCCAGCCTTTGATGCCTTGCGAGAAGGTCTGATCGAACATGAGCGCGAGGAAAGAGAATCGCTGCGAATGAAAACCTTACACGCCCGGAGGTAAACAAATCGTGACGTGGGTATGACGCGCTAAGGCAGCGCACCGGCTCAGCTTTTTTGATGCGTTAGCGGCTCGTTGATCATAAGGCGGGCCTCTCTTCTTTTTGGGAACTCGCGATGTTGTGCGATCCATCACAATCACACGTGACGGCAGTCACAGATTTTGCCATTTTAGGGATTCTATACTTCCGCCGTTAGTAAGGATGTTCGGGTCACTTGGAGTGACTCTTTCCCCATTCAAGAAAGTTAAGCGTCCATCACATTGCTGGAAGGTCACTTGAATAGGTCGGGCGGTCTATAACTGCCCGATGATGATAACAGGCAAGGCAGACTTACGCTTTGGTAGGCCGAAGTCGCCTTGCCCTCAACACAAACTACGAAAGGAGTGTGTCAAATGATTACTCGACAATCTTTGAGGGTGCGCGCAAAAGACTACGTGCGCGTTACGCGATGGTTGGCAATTCTGATTATGCTCGGCGGGCTGCTGATGCCCCCAGGGCGAAGTGACGCAAGCGTGGTGGCCCCGCAGGACTTCGCGACCTGCCGCACCGTGTCGTCGCTGGATGCCAGGGGGATCTTTAGCTCGATCACATACGTGGGGGAGCCGTTTACCGCTCTGGCCCACCTGAGGTTTGTGCTTAAGCCCCAACATCGAATGGTTTGCCTTGGTGCGGTGCACTGTCCAAGTGACCCGAGCGCCTTCACTTTCGATACGATGAGGTACCGCGTCGCTTTGTCTACGAACATTCTCAGCGTCTCAACGCTGGCGCCAGACCCCAGCAATCCAGGTTGCCCCCTGCAAGGTGAGGTACTGTCGCACGTTCTCAATAACCCGTCTGTGTTGCGCGTCAAAATCTACTTTCAGGAAAATTTCGCCACAATGGGCGTGAACCCGAAAAGGCAGACATTTGATTTAGGGCTTCCGGCGCGCTTCCC
>JBGQGO010000380.1:0-5838 GCA_041497455.1 Blastocatellia bacterium
CTTTACTTCGACGCCGGGCAGCGGGCGGCCCACCGCTCCGATTCGATTGTGCTCGAGCGTGCTGACCGCGATCACCGGAGACGTCTCGGTCAAGCCGTACCCTTGAAGCACCGGAATTCCCGCGCCGGTGAACACAAGCCCAAGCTCAGACGGAAGCGCCGCGCCTCCCGACACCATACGTCTTATTCTTCCCCCGACCGCGTCGCGAAGCTTCGCGAACACAAGCTCATCGGCGATCTCGCGCTGAAGCTGCAACAACGGCGGCAAGGGCTGGTGGTTCGTCGTCAACTGGGCTGACCGGCGCGCGACTCTCAGCGACCAGTCGAAGATTCGCTTCTTCAATCGTCCGCCGTCAGCCGCGTTCTTCTGCATTCGAGCGTAGATCTTTTCCAACAATCGAGGCACAGTCGACATCAGCGTAGGATGCACTTCCTGGATATCCGATGCTACGGTCTCGATCCCGGTCGCGTAGTTGATCTGCACTCCGCGGTGCAAGCATAGGTACAGCACCGTGCGCTCGAATATGTGCGATAAGGGAAGAAACGAAAGCATCACACCGCCAGGCTCTATTCGGAGGAACGCGCCTGAGGCGAGCGCGTTGAAGGTGACGTTTGAATGGGAGAGCATCACGCCCTTGGGCTCGCCGGTCGTGCCCGAGGTGTAGATGATCGAGGCCAGGTCCGACGGAAGCACATCCGATGAGATCGCCTCGAACAACTCGGGCTGCTCGGCTGCGAGCCGCGCGCCTTCTCCTTCAACGGAGTTGAACGATATAAGATTCTCGCCGTCGGCTATCGGTTGAAATGGGATTATGCGGAGGTCCGGGAATTTCTTGAGCGCGTCATCTACCCTTCGCAACTGGCGCGCGCTCGAAACGAATAGAAGCTTGGGTTGCGACTCGCGCAAGATGTATTCGACCTGATGCGGCGGCTGCGTCGGATAGATCGGAACGTTGACCGCGCCGTTGGACAAGACTGCATAGTCGGTGATGGACCACAGCGGTCCGCTCTCGGCGAGTATCGCGATGCGGCTACCCTTGCGAATGCCGAGACGATAAAGGCCCAGCGCAACGTTGCGGACGCGCTCAAGCAATCGCTCGGCGGTCATGCCTACCCACGCCTTATCTTGTTTGAACCGCAAGGCCTCTCGATCGGGGCCCGCCGCGACTGCCTGCTTGAGCAGTTCAACAAGCGTTTGTGGCTTGTGATCTTCCATCTCTTTGTCTTGTACCTGAGATTGAACAGATGAAAAGCGCGCTCATTGTAATTCGGCGGCTGGAAGATGTAAATCGAAATTGGCGCTGTAAATATGAACCACCAGCCGCAGCAATCCAGCAACATCCGGGTATTTACTGCTGCGCATAAGTTCTAACAGGCGCACGATAAGGGCCGTGAATCGCATCAAACAGGCGCTCGATCGGTGCTGGAATACGTGTTGCACTGAACCGCGCGCAACGCTGGAAAGCAAAATCAAAGTAAGCGAGGAGATAGTCATGCGAAAGATGATATTGGGAGCGATATTCCTGATGGCGATTCAAGGAGCGGCCTTAGCGCAAGGTTCGACCGAGCGCAAAGCGTGGGGCTACGCGTTCGGCGGCGCCGGGGCCGCTACGGGCGGGTTTTCAAACGGCTTTTTCAGTTTCGGAGGCGGAGGCGAGGGGTTGGTCAGCAAGGGTTTTGGATTGGGCGCTGAAATCGGATACGTTGCGCCGTTTGAAGGCAGTGGCGACGGCATCGGACTGTTCTCGGGAAACGCTTCATACCACTTCAACCGGACATCTAAGCTGGTCCCGTTTGTGACTGGTGGTTACTCGGCTGCCTTCCGGAGCGGCGCAAGTCACGGCGGGAATTTCGGCGGCGGTGTGCATTACTGGATGAAGGACCACGTGGGCCTGCGCTTCGAATTCCGCGACCACGTGTTCTCGAGCGACAGTCCGCATCTCTTTCAATTCCGCGTCGGGCTGTCGTTTCGGTAAGGTTCACTAGTTCTTCCCCGGACCGAGCGCGGCATCTTCGAGTTCTTCTTCGATCGTCTCGGCCGGAGCGATTGCGATCATGCCGTGACGCACAAGATAGATGCCCGCGAAGATTACAACTGCGCCGGCGAGTTGCCCGAGCGTTGGCGACTCGCCGAGCGCTGGCCAGGCTACAAGCAACGCTACGATGGGCGTGATGTTTGAGTAGATCGCCGTGCGAGTCGAGCCAATCTTTCGGACCCCGTAGCTCCAGATGAGGTACGCGAGCGCTATGGCAAACAGTCCGCTGTAGACGAGCCCCGCCCACGCGACCGGCCGAACCCGAGACCAGTCCTGTCTGAGCAGCGACGGCGCGCATATCAACAACAGAAGGGGAGTACCGCTGGTCATCATGATGGTCGTGGCCTTCATCGAGCCATAGGTGTGCATCAGTCGCTTCGACCCAACCGTGTACAGCGACCAGCACACCGTTGAAGCCAGGAGGAGACTGTCGCCCAAAACGGTTTCGCCGAGTGAGATCTCGCCACGTCCGCTCACGACAATCATCACGATCCCCGCGAACGCCAGCAGCAATCCCGCCACGCCGCGCCCGGTGAAGTACTCGTGTTTGCGAATACGCCCGAGTATGGCGGTAAACAACGGCGTAGTCGCGAGGATCAGCGCCGCGTTGCCGGCTCGCGTGTGAGACATTCCGGTTATGAAAAGCGACTGGTAGCAAGTGTTCCCGAGCAGCCCCAGCAGGAACAGACGCCGTCGGTCACCCGGTGCAAGCTTGAAGCCGTCACGCCTCAGGAGCGCGACGATCAGCATCACCATTGAAGCAAGGGTGAATCGAAGCGCGTTGAAGCTGAGAGGCAGCAGGTCTTCGAGCGAGTACTTGATAACAGTGAAGTTCGAGCCCCAAATCAGGGCCATTAGGAGCAGAAGCAAGTCAGTCGAGCTGATGCCTGAAGCGGACGAATGGGCATCCTTTTCAGGGGGTCGATCAATCTTGCGCTCAGAAGCTTCTGACATTCGTCACCTGGGAGCGCAGGCATCCCTGCCTGCTTCTTCTGGCGCAGCTTCACAGGGATGCCTGCGCTCGCTGACATGACTGACTACGCCTGTCGAAGGTAACAAGGGTCAGAAGACGCGTCAAACTAGACTTGGATACGGTCTTCTAAAGGTGAGAATCGTGACAGTGAGCCGGTTTGCAGTGATCTAAGGCCGGCGGCGGTAGGGGCCCTTTCTATCAGGCATGCGTTGCGGCGCTTCATCCAGTTTTCTCTGGAGGCGAATAGTGATGAAGGTCCTCGGCGCGGCGACGACGGCCGTCTGAGAATTGAGCATTCCGCCGAGAGGTCCCAACGTGGCCACGCGCACGGAATGACCGGGCGTCAATCCGCATTGCTGCCAGTGGCCATTCGGACCCGTGCGTCCACCGAAGCGGCCACCGTCGGACTCATCCATCAAGCCGACTCTCACATTCGTCGCCGGCACACCATCTACGTCTAACACGGTGACCACTACGCATCCTTCGCGCCCCGCGGCCGCGGGCGGCGGCACGGTGTCGGCCGCTCGCGGCGGAGCTGGGACTGCCGGCTGTGGCGCTGTAACAGATGTGATGGGCGGTTGCGGTGATGTGTCTTTCTTATCCGCTTTGTCCTTTGCCTCAGCGGCTTTCTTTTGAGCCTCTATCGCGGCGGCCTCCTGTTCAGCCTGCCGCCGCGCGTCAGCAGCTTTTTTCTTGTCTGCGGCAGCCTGTTGGTCGTCAGTATGAGTGCCGGACTGCGTCGCCGAAGAAGACTCTTGTGCCGGCGGCGGAGTGGTTCCGGCTGCAGGCGAATTCGAAGCGGATTCAACTTGAGTGCGATTAGGGCTACGCAAAGCAAAATAGGCTGCAGCGGCGAGCGCCAACAACAGGATCACCACCGCTGCCGCGGCCAGTTGTTTTCCCCTTCGAGACTGTTCGGGCCGGGCGGCTGCCAGCACCCCGCCCGTGACCGTGGCTTGCGTCAGCGGGAGGGTCATCGTCTTGAGCGCACCGGTATCTTGAGAGGTCACGGACACGACGCGCGTTGCGGTCGCGCCGGATGGCGCTGTTGCTCGAATCTCGTGCGCACCCGGCTTGAGGCTCACAGTGGCGCGGCCATCTTCACCGGCGTGGGCGACCGCCTCGGACCCAACGAATAGCGTGCTGCCCGCAGGAAGGCTTTCAACTACAAGCACCGCTGTTTTGATCTCGTCCGCGCCTTGGAGTTTTACGGTGTCGAGTCCGCCCGCTGCTGTGTTCTCGGCTCGCGGCATAGCTACGGTCGCCCGAGCAGGAATGGCAACTTGCAGGTCCGTCTGCCGTCCTTCTTCGAGAGCGACGTTGATTCGATATTCGTTGAAACCTTCTTTCACGACTCGCACGCTGTGCAATCCTGCCGTCAGTCCTTCAACGAGCAGTCTGCCTTTGACCGCGTCCGATGTGCCTCGCAGTGCATCGTCGACATAAACCTCGGCGCCTCCAGGCGTGGTGCTCAAGAGAAGCCGCGAACTGCTTAGGACAACAGTCGGGGCGTCTGCGCTCGTAGCGCCAAGGCTCCTGAGGTCTTCAAGCATCTCGTCCGCGGATTGGTAACGATCTTCTAAGGGCTTTGCGGTTGCCCGGAGCGCTATGCGTTCGATCTCTCCTGAAACGCCGAGCGGCGCCAGCGCCGGCAACGGCTCGCGTTGATGCAGTTCGCGCATCTCGACCCAATACATAGCAGGATCGCTGGCCTTCGATTCGAAGGGCGCTTTGCCGGTGAGCATCTCGAACAGGATTATTCCGCCAGCGTAAAGGTCCATTCGCGGGTCATCGCCGGCGGCCCCGGTCATCCGCTCGGGCGCCATATAAGTAGGCGTGCCGAAGCCCTCACCCGCGAGCGTCAAGCTCTCGCCTCCGACCATCCTCGCGATTCCGAAGTCGAGCACTTTGATCCTGAGCGAGCCCCCGGCTCCAACGAGGATTATGTTGTCAGGCTTCAGGTCGCGATGAATGATCCCGTTGCGATGCGCATAGCTAACTGCGTCGAGAACCTGTGTAAGTACGGTGACCGCGCGGTCCGGGCGCATCGGGCCGTTCTCGTGTATCTCGTCGCTGAGCAGCTTGCCCGAGATGAACTCCATCACCAGGTAGTAAGAGCCGTTGTCTTCACCGAACGTGTAGAGACGCGGCAGATTCGGATGGTCGAGCCGGGCCATCGCGACGGCCTCTTGAAAGAAGCGCTGCTTGATGACCTGGTTGCGGGTGTGCTTCTTGTGAAGCTCTTTGATGGCAACGATGCGGCCTGGCGTGTTGACGTCTTCGGCCTTAAAAACGGAGCCAAACCCGCCGCTGCCTACGTAGTCGGTGATCTGATAATTCCCAATGCGTCTGCTGCTCATAGTCGCTCCGCGTCGCGTGCGGTTTTGGTAAACAACGGCTTCCTGGCTGAGGGTGTTATTGCTGCGCTTGCAGCGGTATTCTCACATAAGCCCACACCTCAGTCAACACACTCACTTTCATCGTTTCTTAGACTACGCACTGATCCTCAAAGGCCAGAAATCTTGCCGCGGAACCGGCGCACGGATCACTTCGGCCTTGTCAATTCGAGCCAACCTGTGTAAAGGTTAAGAGCCCCAAAAGCCTGATCGTTGCGACGTGCTGAAGGCGGTCGGCAACGAGCCCCACGGGCCGTCGATCTTAAGCAGGCGCAGTGTTACTCACCCCAAGCAAGGGACAGGCGCAAGAAGGAGTCACATGAGAAGTTCCGCTCAACTTGAACGACGACGTTTCGAGCGTGCCCCCATAAGCGCCCAGGTTGAATTCGAGCTCACGAACAGCAGCAGCGGTCCGTCTCGCATCAGAAAACACA
>JBGQGO010000381.1:0-5828 GCA_041497455.1 Blastocatellia bacterium
CTCAAGCGGCAAGGTTGGAAAGTACCTGATGTTTAACGGCCACGCGCAAGCGTCGGCGTTATTCGAGCACCCGCTGAACGAATTCAAGAGCGTGGCGGTGAGCAGAGTCATACACGACTTTTATGACAGCGATCCCAAGCGGGGGTTCTACGGCGGAGGCGGAATGGATATGCGCTTCGTCTCTTACCCAATGAATTTCGCTCTGCGCGGCTTGCCGCCGGACGCGCCTCAGTGGGGTCCTCAGTACAAAGCCATGCTCAGGGAGCACTTCACGCGGACCGTGCACGCATCGGGGCACACAACTTCGCTGCCGGTGGAAACCAACAGCATCTCGCTTGATCCTCACGTGAAAGACGCGTGGGGGCTGCCGGTCGTGCGGGTCACCTACAAAGACCATGCGGAAGACATGAAAACGATGAAGTTCTTTCAAGACCGCTGCAAGGAGCTTCTCGAAGCGGCCGGGCCTCGAAAGGTATGGACCCGCGAGTTAAGAAATCAGACGTTCGGCTTTCACTTGCTTGGAACGTGCCGGATGGGTAATGATCCGCGCAGCTCGGTCGTAGACAAGTACCACCGGGCGCACGACGTTTCCAACCTTTTCATCTGTGACGGAAGCAGTTTTGTAACATCAGGGCGCGGGCAGCCGACCTGCACGATCCAGGCGCTCGCGTACCGGGCTTCGGACCACATTATTCGCATGGCCAAGAACGGCGACATCAAATCGAGAATCTGACCGGTGTCGCGAGAGGAGACTCTATGAGGAACATCAGATCATTCGTGGGCGTCGCAGCAATCGTCTTCCTTTTCTCCGCTGTGGCCGAATCTCGTCAGAAGAAAGATCAGCCGCCACAGGCAACGGCGCAAAGCACGACGGTCGAGTATTCGAGCGCTGCGAACCCCTCGGCCAGACCGCTTTCGGACTTCGTGCGTGTAGGAAACATGCTTTATTTGTCGGGCAAGCTGGGAACCGACAGCACAGGCAAGCTTGCGCCGGGAGGCATCGGTCCCGAAACAAAGCAGACGTTGGAGAACATCAAGGCCGTCCTTGAGAAGAACCGGTCGTCGATGGACAACGTCATCAAGTGCACTGTGATGCTGGCCGACATCAAGGAGTGGGCTGAGATGAACACCGTCTACGTCACGTTTTTCAAGAAGGAACGCTTGCCGGCTCGCAGCGCGTTTGGCACCAGCGGACTCGTCCAGGGCGCGCACGTCGAGATCGAGTGCATGGCTACGCTCAAGTGATCCGGAGGCTCAGAAGGGAATTGAATCGTCATCGGCCAGGTAGTCAAGATCAGCCGGGATTGAATCGTCATCGAACAGGAAATCAGGCTCAGCCGCGATTGAATAGTCGCCGGCCAGAAAATCAGCATCAGCCGGGATTTGTTCCCAAGATGACCGCGATGCTGATTCCGACATCGCCGGCGAAGGCTTGTCTAGCTTTGAAGCTCTACGGGCGGCGATCTTCCTCTGCCGCTTCTCGTGGAGGTCCTGAATCCAGTACTTGACTGGAGCTTTCCACTGCTGACTCTTGCTGGGTATGTTCTTGATCAGCGAGCGCGGATTCAGCCCGAGTTCCTTGGCCATCCTGATGTCATCTTGATTGAGTTGGCATCGGCGCTTCGCCTCTACCCAATCCTGGTCTCGTTTCTTTTTGTTTGCCATACGTAAGTCGGAGTCTAAGAATGAATCTAGTGACTTGTGCCGGGCATTTCGCTAGGAATCAAATCGACAAGAAATCCGTGCAAATCCGTCGAATCCGTTTCATCCGTGGTCTATCCATCCGTATGAATCGCTTTGCCAGTACCGCATAGACCACGGATGACACTGATCCGACGGATTTGCACGGATACCACATCTTCACCAATGCCTGCTACGCGTCACTAGCGAAACCCAAAGTCCGACCTAGCGGTTGGCTCCGGGTTTTTGCGGAGGCACTGTCGAGTCTGAGTTCAGAAACTTCAGTAGCGCCTTATAAAAAAGATCCGGTGCCTCGAAGTGCGGGACGTGGCCGATGTTCGGAATCAACACAAGCTCGGCGCCTGGAATCGTGTCGGCGATGTGCTTCGCTCGCTCGGGAAAGTTCGCGCCGTCTTTGTCGCCGCCCAGCACCAGAGTCTTCACTTTGATATGAGGCCAATCGTAGACGACCGGGTCCACGTACACCATCTGCTGGACCAGCGTGCGAACCATCGCGAATCTCGGCCAGTCGCCGCTGAGCGTCCACGCGTAGTGGATGCGAACGTACTTTTCGTATTCCGGCTTCCATCCTGTGACGAAGTATCGCGCGATACCCTGGTACGCCTGCTGGTAGGTCATGCCCAGCGTCTGCTTGTACGCTTCTTCCGTGCTCCGCCAGGGCCGCTCCCAACGCGGGTCGGTCAGTCCGATAGGATTGTAGATCACAGCGCGCTCGGTCATGTCCGGGTACGAGGCGGCGAATCGCGCCGTCAACATTCCGCCCATCGAGTGCCCTACGATTGCCGCTTTGGAAATGCCAAGGTGCTGCAGGAGCTTGCGCGTGTTCAACGCCATGTCATGAAAGTTATAGGGGATGATGGGCTTCGAGGACCGCCCGAAGCCGATCTGGTCGGGCACGACTACGCGGAACCCCTGCTTGCGGAGGACGTCGATCGTCCCGGCCCAGTATTCGCCGAAGAAATTCATTCCGTGAAGAAGTACTACCGTCCGGCCGTTCGGCTGACCTTCGGGCGCTACGTCCATGTAAGCCATGCGCACGTCCTGACCGTAGAGCGTCATCGGCAGATACGACACCGGATACGGATAAGGCACGTCATCGAGCGTGATGCTCCCCGGCTTAACATCGGTTGGAGTCGGAGGCGCTTGAGCGGCGGCTCTTTCCTGTGCCTGGGCGTGCCCAGCCGGCACCGCTACGGTACACCAACAGAGACACGCGGCGACCCACAGGATCCGCCGGCGAAAATGTTTCGCTTGATTCGATC
This sequence comes from Blastocatellia bacterium, assembly GCA_041497455.1. GTDB lineage: Bacteria > Acidobacteriota > Blastocatellia > UBA7656 > UBA7656 > Onstottus_A. Next base: position 2,964 of record JBGQGO010000381.1, read on the forward strand.
GGACGTGGTCGACAGTTACTAGACCTTGCCCGTTTGTCATATCGCTTACCTCCTGTGGATCGCGAGCGTGGGCCGCCGGCATTGCTGAGGCTGCTCAATCGAACTCTCGCCGAGGCTTTGCCTGCTCGGCGCCGACCCGCCCACTCTGAATGTCCGCTTTCGAGTAGTTCTCACTTCGCATTGGAGCGCCAGCGATTCGGCGCAGCATAGTGAGCTGCCCCACGTGTGTGAGTGCGTCGGCGATCGCTCCCTGGAAGAGCCGCTCACAGGAACATGCGAGGTCCTCTTCCGACGCAAGGTATTCGTCGAAGCGCGCAAGGCTGGCGTGAAAGCGGTCTACGTCCTGGGCCCACGGCTGCGGAGCCGATTCGCGCCATGCCTCCGAGCCTTTCGCCATCGACAACGCCCAATCAATCAAGTCGCCGATGTGCGCGAGAATCTGCGCGGGCGTCCGGGTCGTTTCCGACGCCCGAAAGCCAGCGAACGACTCCGGCGCGTCGCGCACCGCCTTACCGCCGCGATAGCCGAGCGTCGCAACAGTGTGTCGCAGCATTTCGCGTTTGGGATCTACGCTATCCATCTTGTTCACCTGTCTCAGATAATTGACGTTCGTAGTTCGGGCTTTTAGCCGGAAGTTGGTAGTTCAGAGTTCAAGCTTCAGCTTGCGTGATTCGATCGGTTAAAAGCCTGGAAGCAAGCTGAAGCTTGAACTCTGAACTACCAACTTCCGCCTGAAGGCCGAACTACAAACTCTTGGCCGTACCACGAACCTAGTTGGATCCCGAGTTGGCCTTGGGCTTTGTGGCTTCGAGCCGAATCTGCTTAAGCATCTCGGCCTTGGGATCGAGTTCTGTTTTGCCTTCCGGAAAGCTGTTGACACTTAGCACATAGCTCAGGATATCGACGATCTGTTGCCTGCTCAGCCGTCCCAGGTTGTTGGGCGGCATTGACACACGAACTCGCTCGGTCAAGTCGCCGACGGTCAGCCCGTCCCAGTTGGCGAGAAAAGCCGAGCCGGTGAGCGCCGCTGCTTCATCGTTGCCCGACAGATCAGGCCCGTGGCAGGACGAGCAGTGTTGAGCGTAGAGTTCCTCGCCGCGTTTCGCTTGCTCTTTTGTGAACACGCCTTCCCACACCGACCGCGGCGCCTTGTCCGGTTGTTGCGCGTGAAGCGACGGATGGAATTCTGCGACCACCGACAAAACGAAAATTGCAGCGGCCACGATCTTTGTCTTATTCATTCCAACTCACTATAAGACGATTTTCCATTTGCCATTTTCCATTTGCCATTTGTCATTTGCCATTTGCCATTTCCAGTGGTCAGGAAAATGACAAATGGAAAATAGAATGGTCGTCGTCCCTCGATCACTCGGTAGCCGGCAGGGCGAACGCAATGTACTCGCCCGAGTAAGCGCCGCCGCTGACGGCGACGACGATGTACTGCTTGCCGTTGACGCTGTAGGTCATTGGCGAACCGCTTTGCGGCGCCGGGAGATAAACCGCGCCAACCTGCTTGCCGGTCGCCTTGTCGTAGGCGCGCAGCATGGCTCCACGCGGATGGTCCGGAGTCGTGGTGACCTGAGGGTCGCCGATGATAACCAGCGTCTTGGTGACCACCAGCCCGACGGCGCCGTTCTGGCCGGTCTTGGGGATATTCATTCCCTTTAGCGCGGCGTTATTGCGGACGACATCCGGCGTGTCGCCGTGCGGCACCTGCCAGGCGAGCTCGCCCTTATCCAGATTGATCGCCGACAGTAGTCCGTAGGGCGGTTTGAGGATGGGCAGACCTTGCACCTGCAAGGCGCCGCCTCCGCCGCCACCCGCCGGAGGAGCGGGCGTTGCGCCGGGCGCGGCCGGTGCGGCTGGCGCCGGGCGACGTCTCGGCTCTTGCGGGAAATCCGCGGCGCTGCCGAAACCGGGTCCCTCGCTGACCCGGAACGGTTGTCCGGCTCTGCCCGATACGTACTTGATATCCGAGAAACCCTCGGGAGGCTCAATAAGTCCGATCGGCGCGATGCTGGCGTTTGACGCCGGCACGAATACCGTGTGCGTCTCGGGATCGTACCCGCCGCCGGGCCAGTTGGTTCCCCCGTTGGTTGTTCCGATGGTCAGCGCCGCGATCTTGCCGCCGACCTTGCTGACGATCGGTGGATTGAACATTGGCCCGGTGCTGTATGCAGCGAGCGACTTCATCGCTTGTTCGCGCATCTCGGGCGTGAAGTCGATCAAGTCCTGTTCGGTCACGGCCTGACGAGCATATGCGGGCGGCTTGGTTGGGAACGGCTGCGTGGGTGAGTACCACTCGCCCGGCACGTCTCCTTTCGGGACTGGCCGCTCCTCGATTGGCCAGATCGGTTTGCCGGTCACGCGATCGAAAACATAAAGGAAGGCTTCCTTGGTAGGCACGGCGACGGCTTTGATCGTCTTGCCGTTCACGTTGATGTCAGCAAGGATCGGCGCGGAGGAGAGATCGTAGTCCCAAATGGGATGATGCACGATCTGGTAGTGCCACTTACGTTGACCCGTTCTCAGATCGACGCATACCAGGCTCTCGCCAAAAAGGTTGGTCCCCGGGCGATGCCCGCCGTAGAAGTCCGAGGTCGGCGATTCCACGGGAAGGTAAACCAGCCCCAGCTCTTCATCCACGCTGATCTGGGTCCATACGCCAGTGTTGCCGTTAATAGCCCACGAGTTGTTGAGCCAGGTATCGTTGCCAAACTCGCCAGGCCTGGGGATCGGATGGAACGCCCAAAGCTGTCTGCCAGTCCGTACGTCGAACGCCCGGACCTGTCCCTTTGCGTTGTCATGGGTCGTGACCGTCATTCCTTCTTTCATCGCCATTCCGACGATGACGACGTCCTTCAC
>JBGQGO010000382.1:0-5825 GCA_041497455.1 Blastocatellia bacterium
CTGTCGCGTGAAGCCGCGCTCAAGCAAGCCCCGGCGCTTGAGCCGCGCGGTCTCCGCGGCGCGTTCGTCTACTACGACTGTCTGACCGACGACGCACGGCTTGTGATCGAGGTGATCAAAGCGGCAGCGGCTCACGGCGCGCTGGTAGCGAACTACGTCAGCGCGCGTGGATTTCGCAAGGACGATGACGGCGTGTCGAAGGTTGAGCTAGAAGATACGCAGGATGTCAGTTCGTTCGAGTTGCGCGCGAGGGTAGTCGTGAACGCAACCGGCGTGTGGTCGGATGAGGTGTCACGACTGGCTGACGCAAGGGCGCCGAAAAGACTCCGGCCCTCGAAAGGCATCCACGTCGTTGTGCCGTCTGAAAGGTTGGAGAATCAGACCGCGGTGTTGATTCCGTCGCTTGGTGAAAGCCGGTTTCTGTTCGTCATTCCGTGGCAGGGCCGCACTGTCATCGGGACGACAGACACAGACTACGCTGGGAGTCTGGACGATCCGGGTGCCGAGGCCGAGGAAATCGATCGCGTTGTGCGATCAGCGGCTCGCGCTTTCCCGGACGCGGGGCTGTCAACCGAAGACGTGATCAGCACGTTCGCCGGGCTGAGACCGTTGATCGCCGCGGACGGACAATCGACAAAAGAGCTTTCGCGCAAGGAGGAGATCTTTGAAGACGACTCGGGTCTGATCACTATCACGGGTGGCAAGCTGACAACCTGGAGAAGAATGGCTGAGCGCGTCGCCGATTTCGTGGGCCGTCGTCTCGAAACCATTGACGGAGTCCGGCGGCCGCGAGCGCATCGCAGCGTGACTGAGAACATCCAGCTTGCCGGTGGAACGCCTCAAGGCGACGCGCGCAAAGAAGCTCAGCGAGCAGCAACGGAATTCGATGTCGACGTCGCTACGGTCGAGCACTTGATGGGAACCTACGGCGGCAACTATCGTGTGGTCCTCGAACTCACGCGCGAGTCGGAAGAGTTGAAGACGACCTTGATCGACGGTCTTGCGCACATCGGGGCCGAAGCCGTCTACGCCGCGCGATACGAAATGGCGGTGACAGTCGAAGACTTTCTTTCGCGCCGAACTCGCATTGAATTGCTCGCACGCGATCACGGCCGCTCGTGCGCGACGCGCGTATCGAGCTTGCTCGAGCGCGAGCCTCGTAGGCTGACGGCTGACGAACAAAGGGCCGGCGCTTTGCAAGAGGACCCAACATGCTGAACACACCGTTCCTCGAAGACCATCATCAGCGCCGATGCTGGAGCCTACAACAAAGCGGGTAAGAGTTTTGGGCATACCCACCTCGTGAGAGGTGGGTCGCTGATAATGGGGCCTACAACAAAGCGGGCGTAAGGGTTTTGGGCATACCCACCTCGCTAGGTGCCCGACCAGTTCACCGCCAAACATGGCATACGTTACAACACGCAGGGGTACGACGAACCCCAGGCAAAGTGGAAGAAGAAGATTCGCTCGTGGCGAGAGAACGATGTTCCCGATTCGATTATCAAAGAGCTACTGGCCTTCCCCGGTTCGCCTGACGCCATCGGCCGGTGGATCGACGATGCATTCGATCAGACGCTGGCACAGTTCACGGCTTGCGAAGGGACGCTGGCCGAGCGCGCGCGTCAGGTTTCTGCAACCGACATATCCGTTATCATCATGCCTTCGGCTTTCCTCGAGCCGTTCTACAAAGTGCTTGTGGCCGGCGCCTATTACCCGACCCCTAAACAGATCAAGGTGCTGAATATTTACTACATTTGGGCAGGGGAGAATAAAGGATGGCTGTGTCACGCGAGGGATTTGCTGGTCTACGAGATGCAAAACTATTTCGGCGTTGCGTCCGGGATTCAAGCTGAGCCCCGCACTGCGGCGTGGCCCTGCGACGCGCCCTTTGTTGACAAGCCGCAATGATCCCTGGGAGCGCGCAGGCAGGAGCGCTTATTTGGACTGCGCCGCCTATTCCGCATTCAATGACTATCGCATGCGTGGCGGCGCTTTTGCTCATGTCGAAGAAGGATCTACAAACAGACCTGTGTTCCGCGTTTCATCCCCTCACAGGGCAAAAGCGCCGCCACGCATGCGATAGTCGTCCAATGCGGAATAGGCGGCGCAGTCCATATGTGAGCCCCTCGATTGACGGCTTCTCCTATCAAGGCCGGCAGGCAGGGATGCCTGCGCTCCCAGGCTTTCGACGCGTCCACAACATGAGCCCGAGCGCCATCCAAACGCCGAGCGCGAGATATTCATAGCGCCCGAAGCTGCCGGGTATCGACGGAACCAGCTTCATCAGAATCAGCATTGTGGCTATAGCGGCGCCGCTGTACCCAACCATCCTCAACCGGCGCGTTGACGCGACTCCGCCCGCGCCATTGCAAAACGCCAGGCAGGTCGCAAGCCAGCCGACAGCCGCGGCCAGCGAGCCCACTTCCGAAATCGGAACGAGAACGGCTTGTCCCAGAAACGATGCGACTATTGTGAAGCAAGCGGCGAATGCTACGGCAATCTTCGGTGTGCGAAAGTGCTCGTCGATGCGCGCGAGCCGAGCGTCCAATAGCCCGCGCCTGCCCATCGCAAACAGCAGCCGCGTCGACGTCAGAAAGTTTCCGTTGAAGATCTTCACCAGTGAAAGCAACACGGCAAACATGATCAACTGCACCAGCGCTCGCGATCCGAAAGCGCGCTCGAAGGCGACCGCCGTCGCGAACCGCTCTTTGGTCAGCGACTGCCAGGGCTGAATCAGCGTCACCACGCCGATGATCGTCACGTAGAAGAAAATGCCGGCGCCAAGCGCCATGAAAATGACTCGCACGAAATGTCGCGGCTGGAAGTCGATCGACGCCTCTTCCGAACATTTCGGCGCGGCTTCGAAACCGGTCATGAAATACGGCACGATCTGAAGCACCATCAGCGTCGAGACTAATCCTCCGAGCGCGCCCCTGGGGTCCGCGAAGGGCGGCTGCCAGTTTGCGGGGTCGCCGCGAAACAGTCCGAGCGTGGCGAACACGGCGAAGATCGCGAGGAGCGCGAACGTGGTCACGTTTTGAAACCTCGCGCTGATGTGAACGCCTCGATAGTTGACCAGCACGATCACAGCCGTCAGAGCGAGCCCGGCAATCAGGTGCGGGAGATAGACCGGATAACCTCCGACGCTATAGAGCTCGATAGTGTTCAACTGTGGAAAGACGTATGAGCCGACGCGCCCGATGGCAACCGCTTCGTAAGGGCACACGATCAGGTAAGCGAGCGTCATCATCCACCCTGTGCCGAAGCTGACCACTTCCGGGAACACCGCTCCGGTGTAAGCGATCTCGCTTCCGGCGTCGGGTATGCGCTCGGTCAGGCGGCCGTAGACATAGGCGATGGGAATCAGCACCAGCCCGCCGATCAGAAAGCCGAGCATCGCGCCTACGGCTCCTCCTCGCGTGAGCCAATCGTCGATGACGACCATCCACCCGACGCCGACCATCGTTCCGAACGCGAGGGTGAAGTACTCTCTGCCGCGCAGCGCCTTTCGAAGGGCAGGTGAACTAGTAGCTTTTTGTGCTGTGATCAAGTGATGTTCCCCGCGAGCGCAGTTGGTGAACAAAAGCGGTTTGTTGAAGTCGTGGACTCTAGTTGGGGACAGAGAGAGTTGTCAATCGCGGCATCGCCGTTCGTAGTACGGCCTTCAGGCGGAAGTTCGTAACAGAAGCGGTGGCCGGGATAACACGTGATACTTGATGCGTGAATGCAATACGAACTTCCGCCTGAAGGCCGTACTACGAAACGCTGGCTGAACGGACGTCATGAGGGCCCGTGTCAGGTTAGAAGCTCGTCGAGCACCTTCGACACTTCATCGCATCAGGCGATCACTACACTAATCATCGGCTCAGCGGCCGTTCGAATTCGATCTCGGATATGCGCTGTGCTAGAATCCTGTCTCGATAATGATGTCGATTATATTGGCCGGCATAGTCTTCGGTCAAAAACGCAAATCCACTCGGAGCTTTAAGAATGAAAAAGGAATACGTCAGCTACGGAATCATTGGCATAGTAGCCGGGCTGGTGCTCGGTTTTATCGTGGGCAACTGGGCCGCTCCCGCCGGAGGCGCGGCGCCTCAAGCCGCGGCTGGCACTGAGTCGAAAGCAGCGTCGGTCAACAGCAGCAACAGCGGGCAGGCGCTTCCACCGGGGCATCCGCCCATCGATTCCGGTCAGACCATTCCCGCGCCCCCGCTGCCGGCAGGAGCGGGCGGCGCGTCCGCCGCAGCGCCGGCGGCTGCTCAAGCAGGGGAGTCGACCGAGCTTCCTTCGCTCGATCCCCTCGCCTCCAGCAGCAAAGAAGAGCGCGCCGAACAGAAGTACAAGAATATTCAACTGCTCAGAGGGATTCCGTCGGAACGACTGACCAAGATCATGTTCGCATTCAAAGCGTCGCTCGGCGTTGATTGCACCTACTGCCACATCAAGGACCAGTTCGAGAAGGACGATAAGCCGCAGAAGCAGACCGCGCGCAAGATGATTCAACTGGTGCGCGACACCAACGCCAAGCTTGGAAGTATGACCCGCGTGACGTGCTTCACGTGTCATCGCGGCCAGACGCGGCCAGCGTCGTAAGATCGCCGATTGATGGAGTCAGTCTGAGCGAAGATTGATCTCTGATAACCTATATGTCCGCGGTCCGCAATCGAAACAGTGGAAACTAAGTCACCGGGAGGAGTTATGGCATTCGCAAAGCTCGCCTCCGCAAGAAGCCCCATGCGCGTGACGGTGTCAGTTGCGACGCTTGCCCTTATGTTCCTGACAACGGCTCACACTTATTCCGACGGAAAGCGCTGGGCGTCTGAGATCAAACCCGGACGTTCAATCGTCCGCGCCGAACACGGCATGGTCGCTTCAAGCCAGCCGCTCGCGTCGCAGGTTGGACTCGAAGTACTCAAGCGCGGCGGCAATGCGGTCGATGCGTCTATCGCCATGGCAGCGGTGCTGAATGTCACCGAGCCGATGATGACCGGCGTCGGCGGCGATATGTTCGCGCTGGTCTACTGGTCAAAGACAGGCGAGCTGAAAGGTCTCAACGCGAGCGGCCGCGCGCCTCGCGCATTGAATCTTGATTACTTCAAGAAGAAGGGAATCACGTCCATGCCCGACAGCGGCATGGAACCCATAACCGTTCCCGGCGCGTTCGATGGATGGGTGACGCTGATCGAGAAGTACGGCACGATGAAGCTGGCTGACCTGCTGGCGCCGGCGATCGAGTACGCCGAGAACGGTTTCCCCGTGATGGAAAAGGCCGCCGCGGATTGGGCGGACTCGGTTGCCAAGTTGAAGCGGACTCCCGCCTCGGCTTCGAACTATCTTGTGGATGGAAGAGCCCCGCGCCCCGGCGAGATCTTTCGTCAGAAGAATCTCGCGCGAACGTTTCGCACCCTCGCTCGCGGCGGACGAGACGCTTTCTACAAAGGAGAGATTGCCCGCGCGATCGTCGACTACTGTGAGAAGAACGGCGGGTTTCTTTCGATGCGCGACTTCGCCGAGCACAAGTCGGAATGGGTCGAGCCGATCGCGACCGACTATCGCGGGTACAAGGTGTACGAATGCCCACCGAACGGGCAAGGGCTCACCGCGTTGCTGACCTTGAACATTCTCGAGGGATTCGACCTTGCGTCGATGAGCACGCGGCCGGACCTCTACTATCACACGCTCATCGAGGCGACGAAGCTGGCGTTCGCCGACCGCAACAAGTACATCACCGATCCCGCCTTTGCGAAGGTTCCGGTTGCGGAGCTGCTCTCGAAAGACTACGCGGCGGGCCGCCGTGCGCTCATCCATCCGGATCGCGTAATCGA
>JBGQGO010000383.1:0-5821 GCA_041497455.1 Blastocatellia bacterium
TCCAGCCTACAACGGTGCCGCGTGCCCCGGCTCCTCTGTTTCCTCTCTCGCGCGCCCCTCGCGGCGCGAGGGGCGCGCGAGAGAGGAAACACACACAGACGGAGGCGGGCTTGCGTTGTAGGCTGGATATGAACGATCCACCAACTGCCGTTGGTGGTATTTCGACGCCGCGTTAGAACATCGAACGATCCGAGACCCCTCAAACATTCGCCGGGCGGATCGTGTCGTCCGGGCCGAGTGAGTACTGCATCGACGCAAGCCTCGCTTGCGCTCGAGCTACGTCGCGCAACGTGATAATCCCCAACAACCGAGTGTCATCCAGCCGCGAAACGACTGGAAGCTGAGAAAGCTCGCGTTGGGCCAGCTTCAACACCACCGTATCGAGCGTTTGATCCGGGTGCGCGTGAACTATCTTCCTGGTCATCACCGCTTCGATCATTTCATTCTGGCGGCCTTCTGCTTCGAGCCGCCTCAGGTCGCCGGTGGTGATCAACCCGGCCATTCCCCCATCGCGCAACACTGGATATCCATTGAACTCGAGCCCGCCGACAATGTCTAGCGCCTCCGCAACGGTGATGTCGTCGGGTAGTGTCACCACATCTTGAGTCATCACCGACGCAGCAGTTACCCGCGATAACACGTCGGTGTTGGGCGCGTTGCCGAGGTGTATGCCGTCCTGGAACATGAAAGCTTCATAGATCGAGAGCGGAGTGAGGCGCGAGGCTACTGCGTATGCAATCGCGTTGGCAATCATCAACGGCAGGATGATCTCGTAGTTATAGGTCATCTCGAATATCAGCAGGATCGAAGTTATCGGCACGCGAACCACCGCCGCGAACACTGCTCCCATCCCTACGAGCGCGAACGCTCCGCGCGCGATTGCAGCGCCGGGCTCCAGGTACATGAGCGCATGCCACACCCCGACGCCGAGCATCGCGCCGACGAACAGCGAAGGTCCCAGCACGCCGCCCGACATCCCCGATCCGTAGCTGAACGCCGAAGCAAGTATCTTCGCCACCATCAGCGCCAGCACGGCCTTCAGCACGAGCTGATCTTCTCCTCTTAATACGGTCCCTAGGAAGTCGTAGCCGATGCCGAGCGCGTGCGGCTGCCAAAGGCCGATCACACCAATTATTACGCCGCCCACCGCAGGCTTTGACCACCCCGGCACGTGTAGGCGATCGCGAAAGGCGAAGCGCAGCCACAGAATCAGCTTCGAAAAAACGACCCCGACAACTCCTGCGGTTATTCCAAGCGCAGCGTAAGCGACCAGCTCCTTGGCGGCGTTAAGCGCATAGATGTTTGCGCCGGTGAACAGCGGGTTCTTGCCGAGCAGCGTGCGCTCGATCGTAGCCGAGATGACCGCGGCGATCACTATCGAAGCGGCGAGCTTTTGATTCAGGTCACCGATGATCTCTTCCAGGGCGAACGTTACGGCGGCGATTGGCGTGTTGAAAGCGGCGGCGATGGCGGCGGCAGCTCCGACCGGAAGCTGATTCATCTGCTTGCGCCGGGGGATTGAAAACATCCGCGCGATCGCGTGCGACAACGCCGCGCAAATCTGAACGGTAGGGCCTTCGCGTCCGAGGCTTGCGCCTGTGCCGACGCACAACGCCGAGATGACCGCTTTGCCTACGGCCGTTCGCATCGAGACTCGGCCGTAGTTCATCGTGTAAGCGATCTTTACCTGCGGGATGCCGCTGCCACGCGCATCGGGCACGAAGAAATGGAGCACCAACCCGGCGGCCAGGCCTCCGGCGGTTGGGATGATCAGTATCCAGGCCGCCCGGCTCGGCCCCTGGATCGCAAGCGCTCGCTCGATCAGGTTCCGGGATATCAGCTTGATCAATAAGTGGTAGCTGACCGCAACCAGACCGCACGCGATGGCTATCGTGATGGTTAGGACAAAATACTTTTGGTTGGTAGGGAGACGAAGCCGCTGGAATATCCGGGTCGCATTAAGCTCGACGCGTTGCCACTTTGTTTTGAACTCTGTTCGTTCCACCTTCACCTTAACCGGACTATTGCGGATGGGAGGACTTCCCTGCCCTGAAACTCGTAAACGCCCAAAGCGCGGGAACGCCCAAAGCGCGGGAACCGCGATGATACATCAAACGGTTGATTAGGGCCATTTCTAACTCCGAACTCACTGTTTAGCGACTGCAGCCGTAACCTTCATTTCGTTTGTCACTTTCTTTACGCCAGCCACGCTTTGCGCCACGCGTTCCGCGAGCAACTGTTCAGCGCGAGACCTCACAGTTCCCGCAAGCGTAACCGCGCCATCCTCAGCCCTGATTTGAATCGTCAGAGTGTTGAATGCTTTTGTTAGATACAACTCAACCTCGACGCGCTTCGCAAGGTCGGCATTCGAATCGGCCGGCGTCACGCTCGCAGCGGGCGGCTCGCTGGCGGCTTGTGGGTTCGTGACTGCAAGGTTGTTAGTCACCCCGGCGACGCCATCCACCGCCCGCGCGATCTGTTCGGCGCCGCTGCGTTGCGTTGGAGTCTCGACCGATCCCGACAACGTGACCGACCTGTTCTCGACCTTGACCTCGATGTTCTTCCCTCCAATCTCGCGGCTGTGCGCCAGAGCTTCGAGTATAGCCACGCGAATCTCCAGGTCCTCGACGTGAACGCTTTCGCTCGAAGGCTGTGCGGCAGGGTCTACCGCGATCTCATTCTTCACGTCCTTCACTCCGGCGGTGTCGCGCGCGATCTCACCGGCGAGCGACTTTATGTCTTCAGAAGGGACCTGGCCGGTGAGCGTGGCCGCTCCATCGCTCGTGTTGACGTTGATGTCGAAACGCGCCAGGCGCTTCGAGAGCCCGAGCGCGGTCTTTACCTTCCTCGACGTGTCGGGATCACCAGACGACGAAAAGAGCGCGCGGAAGCTTTCGGGCTTCTTCCAACCGTGCGTGTAAATATAGTACCCGGCCCCGGCTACGATGATCAGCAGAATCACAACTGCAATGAGCTTGCGCATTGATCAGACCTCCGCCTCACAGCTTTGAAATGAATAATAGCACGCGATTGTCCGGCAAACTTCAGTTTGTCGATAATGAGCCGGCTTAGGACGACAAACTGAAGTTTGCCGGACAATCAATTCAGGGCACCGCCGGTTCGCGCAGTCAGGCCGGCATCTCGTAAATCCTGTAAGTCTTCGTACGCCGGCCCCCGATCAGCTCAGCCGCGCGATTCATCATCACGTTGTTCTCGAGCACCCAGCTCATTTCTCCTGTCGGAAAGCCGGCAGCGGGCCCACGCCGATATATCTCGTCGAGGAAGATCGAACCCAACCCCAGGTTTTGGAATTCGAGAATGCCGCCCATCGTGATGACGCGGATCGAGCTGATCTTGCGCGAGTGCCACAGCAGCTTCAGCAAGCCCAGCGGCAGCAAGCGCCCGTTGATCTTCTTTAGCGCAAAATTAATGTCGGGCACCGCGAGAAGAAACCCGACTGCCCGAGGCGCGCTTCCCTCCATCACTTGCTCGGCGATCAGCAGCACGCGCGGATCAACGATCTGTTTGAGGTCTTTGGCCAGATGATCGAACTCTTCTTCGCTCATCGGAACAAATCCCCAATTGCGGCTCCACGCGTCGTTGTAGACCTGCCGGATTATTCCGACTTCGTTTCTGAAGTCTTTCATGTTGACGGTACGAACGCTTATGTTGCTCTTCTTCCTGAGCCGCTCCGCCACCCGCCGAAGCTTGTTCGAGTGGTTGAAATAGTCCACTCCGATGTCATATGCATAAAGGTCCATCGCCTTCTTCATTCCACAACTTTCGAGCAGGTCGGCGTAGTAAGGCGGGTTGTAGGTCATCATAACCATCGGGTCCAGATCAAACCCCTCGACCAGCAGACCGCATTCGTAGTTGGTGGAAGGATTCATCGGGCCGCGAATGACTGTCGCTCCACGCTCGCAAACCCACTCGCGCGCCGCATCGAGAAGCACCGCCGCGGTCTGGTTGTCATTCTCGGCCTCGAAGAAGCCAAAGAACCCCGCCCGTTCGTTCTGAAACTCGTTGTGCGCGCGATTGAGGATCGCCATAATGCGGCCCACGACGCGGCCGTCGCGCCAGGCGATGAACATTTCGGCGTCGGACGTTTTGTAGAAGGGATGACGCTTTGTGTTCAGGACGTCTTTTTGCGCCATCCTCAACGGAGCGATCCAGTGCGCGTCACCGCGATAGAGATGGTAGGGGAGATCCAGAAACTTGCGCCTATCGCGCGAGGTCCGGACTGGGCGCACTTCGGTCTGCGGGCGCGTTGCCGTGTTGAGATTTGTGCCACTCATCTATTCAGCGATGTTCAGAGTTCAAGCTTTAGCTTGCGGCCGGCGAGGAGCAACCTAAAGGTTGAACTCTGAACTTTCATCATCCTCGGCGGGACTAAACTAGCTATAGGCCCCTTCCGATCCTTCGTTAGCTAGAATCATCGGCAACGCCTTCAGCTCTCGGCGAAGAGGGTCAAGAGACAGGCCAAGCGATTCAAGGGTAAACGCGCCAAGCAAAATGCTATCGCCTTCTTCGCCGAAGATGACGTCGGCGCCGCCTATCCGCTCACCGTACTTGAAAAGGGCAATGCCCTTCTTTCGAACTACCTTGCTCCCGTCAGCCAGACGGAAAGCCTGCTCTGTTAGAGGCTTGATGTCTAGTTTCTCAAGCATCTTGGTAGGGACAACGGAATAGATCGCGCCTGAGTCGATCAAGAACTCCACCTTCTCCGTCACGTCAGGGCTCGCAGGATTTCCCACTTCAATCTCCAAGACTGTCAGTCCCATCTGAACTTCCTCCTGAAAACTGCGGACTCAATTGGAAGGCGTAGCGATTATAGGTAATCCAGTGCCCGCATACAACGAAACGCCGCCGCGCTTCGAGACTCATAAATCTAAAAGGCTACTAAGAGTTCATCACCCGGAAGAATTCAGGTGCAATCCCACCAACGCAGTTGGTGGTTCGTTCATACTCAACCTACGGAGCGGCGCCCCGGCTTGCCGTCTGAATCCCACCAACGCAGTTGGTGGATTGTTCATACTCAGCCTAGAGGATCAGTGAGGTTGCCTTCGCAGGTCCGGTTTCTACCATTCGCCAACTGCGTTGGTGGGATTCGGGACGGGCGTGCGGCAGCCGAGATGTAGCCTGAGTATGAACGATCCACCAACTGCGTTGGGGGGATTCGGGACGGGCGTGCGGCAGCAGAGATGTAGGCAGTGTATGAACGATCCACCAACTGCGTTGGTGGGATTCTCGGCACTCCCCGGGAGAGATTCTCAGTGCTCTGCCTAGCAAGCCCTTCAGCAAGTTCAGCGAAGGCAAAGTTGACCGGCTTCGGGCGCGCGGCTAAGATTTTGTTTTCCTGATAACACATAAAAGCTGTCATGGATGATCGCACTTTCAAAACTCTCGACCTCGAAGCGCTGGTCGCCCTCCTAGCTCGGCACGTGCAGACTCCGCTCGGGCGCAAGCGGGTCCTGGGGCTCGTCCCTTCGACTGATCGCGATCACATCAACTGCGAGCTCGATCGAACGACCGAGGGCGCGGGCTATCTTGCGACCGGCGGGGCGTTTGGCCTTAGCGATGTGGCCGACCCTGAAGACTCATTGACCGAGCTTCAGATTGCAGGCACCAGCTTAGAGCCTTTGCAAATACTCGCGCTTCAGCGGTTGGTTGCCGCCGGCATGGATGTGCGCGCACAGTTCAGCGATGTCGAGCTCAAGAACCGATACCCTCAACTATCGGCGATCGCCGCGCGCGTCCCCGATCTTCGGCGAATGCTCGCTTCGATACGCGGAAAGATTCTGCCGACGGGCGAAATCGACGA
>JBGQGO010000384.1:0-5809 GCA_041497455.1 Blastocatellia bacterium
CTCAGACTGCTTCTTGTCGGACGGCTTCCGGAGAGATGAGGGCCTGGCGAGACTCGGCGAGTCGTAGATCGCATTGAAGATCAGTTTGTATGTGCCGTGAGATTGCCCGCGCCACTGCGGCCTGAAGCCGAAAAGATAGACGCGCCCGCTGCCGTAGAAAACTTCCATCATCGCCGCCTTCCCCTGAATGCGTTCGGGGTGCAGGAGAAACCCGCTCGCCAACGGATTGCGGTCCTTTGGATATGTAGCGAGAACCGCGCCTTGAAAACCCGCTTTCGGCTCGAACGCCGGCCCACGCTCGAACATCACGATCGGATCGCGTGGCATGCCCCACAGCGCGGGATGACTCAAATCGCGAAGCTCGACCCGTAACAGCGATCCCGAGCAAAAGAACTGCTCATTCTTCAGATCGGCCAGCACATTCGTTACCGGCAAACCGAGCGCGTCGATCGCCATCAGCGATGCGTTGTTGAAAGCGATCAGCGTTCCTCCTTTGCTCACGAAGTCGCGCAACGCCTCGACGCCCTGCTCGCCCAAGCCGCCGGCGTACTCTCCCGAGATCGACCCCGTAGCAAAGCCATCAAGGATCACACGTGACGAGGAGTCGGGAATCACTATCGCATCGAACCGTTCTCCCAGATGCCCAGCTTGAACGTCTCCGTTACGAAGCGTCACCGGAGCGAACCCGTAGTTCTCCAGAATCCAGCGAGTCCATCCTTCGTCGATCACCGGGACCCACGCTCGATACAAACCGACCCGCGGCTTCTTGGTTGAGATAACGCCCTCCGGAGACTTCGCCTGAGCTTGAGCGACTATCGAGTTCTTCCGCGCAATGTCCGACATCCGATCGCGATCAATGCCCGACACTACAATGGCGCCTGCTTGCTGACCGTCGCCCGCCGAAGCTTCGCTGCCGGCAAAGCCAACCTGGCCGCCCGCGGAGAGAACCTGATTGATTGCGCTGAACGAGACGTTGGTCCGGTGACTGATCACGTAGATGGAACCAGTACCTTGAACGCTGCCCGGAGGCGGCGGCGCCTGTTCGAGCAGCCTCAACCCTGCGCGCTGATCCGCGCTGATCGGCTGTAACACGGCCGCGGTCTCTACTCCCATCTGCATCGGCAGAGTCCAACCGGCCACATCATACGGGAGGATCGGAGGCCCGTTGGGCGACTCGCGCAGATCCGGATAACGCTGCGTCTCGAAAAGCTCTTTCACGAGCGGCGCAAACGGCTGGTCCATCAACACGACGAACGAGCCCGATCGATACTCGCGGCCGTTCGCCGCGAATGGCTTCACAGCCTGATGCACTTCGATGCCGTTGATCAGAAGCTTCTCCACCAGCGTCGCGGCAGTAGGCGGGTCGTGCTGCTCGGCGGGGATCACATACGCGAAGGGCGGCTCCTTCCGAAAGCGCTCGATGTTGTCACGCGCCGCTTGATAGCGATTGTAAAGCAGCGCTTCGCGATACTTCGCAGTCGTGTCCAACACCGCCATCGAAGCGCCTTGCATGTATCGCACGGCGTCGCTCAGTCTCCACCAGCCGCCCTTCCACGGGCTGCTGTAGAAGACCTCGGACCTCAGCGCCTGGCGGTCCTTCGGAAACTCATCGGCCGTGTAGAAGTGTGGCGTCGCATACCGATACAGCGCCGTTTCCGTGAAGAACGCGATGCTGTTGCGAAAGATATGCGTGAAGTCGAGAAATCCGGGATACCAGTTATCGAATCCCACGCGATGGACCGCACCCGGCATTTGATGCTCATCCAGGTAGGCCGCCATATTGATCCCGAACGCATTCAGCCAGCGCCCCATCAGCGGGTGAATGTTCGAGGAGATCGGCTCGGTGAACGGCGGAATGAAAATACGAGTTGGGAACGGCGCTGTTTGATGATGACAGTAGAAGACGACCGGGTTCCATTCCAGCTCGGCGCGCGTCACTTCCTGCGACTCGAGCATGTTGTTCATGTAGCCATCACGATTGTTATCGTGGCCGACGTACTACTGATAAAGATCTGGCAACTGGCTGACCTCATACGGCGTACCCAGGTTCTTCCGATACCATGCGACGACTTCGTTCTGGCCGTCGGGGTTCAGTGTCGGCCAAAGCATAACGATCACGTTGTCCAGAATGGCGTCGATCTCGGGATCGCCTTGGGTGGCGACGAGCTTGTAAGCCAGTTGAATGGAGTGCTGCGCGCCCGCCACCTCGGTGGAGTGAAGGCCGCCGTCGATATGAACGATGGCCTTCCCCTCGCGCGCGAGCGCTTTCGCTTGTTCGTCAGTCAGCCCGCGTCCGAGAGCCAACCGCCGGGAAATGTCTTTGTATCTGTCGAGCTGCGCGAGATTCTGAGGAGAGGAGATCAGCGCGATCTCCCAGTCCAGCCCTCTGGTAGTTTTGCCAACCGAGATCAGCTTGATCCGATTGGAAGTTGCGGCCAGCTTGCGGAAGTATTCGCGGGACTCGTCGTAGTTGGCGAGATAGAAGTCGTCACCCGGCTTATGCCCGAGAACCGACTCTGGCGTTGGGACAGTTTGAGCTGCGACTTGGCCCGCGCACAGAAGCGCTGCGAGGGCGCCAAGAACAAGAGTTTGAATGATCATCATCTTTGCGCGCATGGCGCGAATGGTAATGAGAAGGTCTATGAATGTAAAGTTCGCGTCCGACCTACGGGCGATCGGCAGGCGTAATCCCACCAACGCAGTTGGTGGGATTTGCCACGGACACGCTAGTGTCCGATTGCGTGCCGGGTTAACGCAATCCCGAACTTCATTGATGCGAGCACCTGCGGCGATGTAGAGTCTCAGCGCACCGCAGGAGCAACAGCGAGCGATAGATGAAAGAAGCGCATAGTGTTTGATGGCTCGCCATTGGGCTGGCTGTTGAGCCCGGCATCGAACCAGAGCGCACTGTTAGTTTATGCCGTACGAAAACAACCAAGTCGTGACCGAGGCGATAATCGGCTTCCTGATCGAGATTGGACTTGAGATCACAAAGGGCGAGATCCAACAGACCACCTTCTTGCCGGGAATCGCCCTGGATTACGGAGCGCTGATCGTTGACGAGTCCAAGCTGCTTTATCCCGGCGACTTGTTACACGAGGCTGGACATCTGGCGGTCATCCCGGCTGAGAGGAGAAAACAGAAGCGAAATGATGTTGGCAAGAAAGCCGCGGAAGAGATGATGGCGATCGCGTGGTCCTATGCCGCCCTGGTTCATCTCGGCCTGGAACCGAGCGTGGTATTTCACGCTGATGGTTATCGCGGAGGGTCCCAAGCACTCATCGAGAACTTTACGCAGGGCCGCTATATTGCCGTTCCGATGCTTCAATGGATCGGTCTGACCGCCGATGAAAAGCGTGCGCCCGAGATGGGAATCAAACCATATCCGAATATGATAGCCTGGCTGCTGGACTAGCGAGCGCGATTACTCGAAGGCAGCACACCAGTGCGAGCAAGGAGAGTCATCTATGTCTGATATTCGGCGAGTCACTGTCCGCGTGTTTGCGGCCTTGGGAGTCGCGGCACTTGTAGCTGGCGGGCTGACTGGGGCCGACGCAGTAATCGCGCAGCAGCAATATGACGCGAATCTCTATTCCGGTTTGCGCTGGCGGATGATTGGCCCGTTCCGAGCTGGACGAGTCAATGCCGTGAGCGGCGTGCCCGGCCAACCCAACACTTTCTACTTCGGCTCGGTTGGAGGCGGCGTGTGGAAGTCCACGAACTCGGGGCGCACGTGGATGCCGGTGTTCGACTCTCAGCCCATTGCTTCGATTGGAGCTATTGGCGTCGCGCCGTCAAGTCCCAACATCGTCTACGTCGGTACCGGTGAAGCCGACATGCGCTCGCAGATTTCCTACGGCAACGGGATGTACAAATCGACCGACGCCGGAAAGACCTGGTCGCATATCGGTCTCGATAACACGCGGCAGATCGGCCGGCTCATCGTCGATCCGAAGAATCCCAACATTGTATTCGTAGCCGCGCTCGGACACGTGTACGGCGCCAATCCGGATCGAGGCGTTTATCGTTCGCGCGACGGCGGCGCCTCGTGGGAAAAGGTGCTGTTCAAGAACGACAACGTCGGCGCGATTGATCTTGCATTCGATCCGCAAAACTCGCAGATCATCTACGCGGCGTTGTGGAATACTCGTCGTCCGCCGTGGAGCATCTATCCTCCTTCGTATGGTCCGGGCAGCGGGATCTTCAAATCAACCGATGGCGGCGCCACATGGCAGCCGCTGGCCAACGGAGTCCCCACTGAAGGGCTCGGCCACATAGGGCTCGCCGTCGCGCCTACGAATCGCAATCGCGTTTACGCCATTGTTGATGCGAAGGCTGGCGGTATGTATCGCTCGGATGACGCCGGCGCGACGTGGAGCAGGATATCGGGCGACACGCGAATCTGGGGACGCGGCTGGTACTTCTGCAAAACGGTTGTCGATCCGAAGAATGCGGATATCCTCTACGTCGGGAACACGTCGCTGTACCGCTCGACGGATGCCGGCAAGAGTTGGACGCCCATCAAGGGAGCGCCCGGCGGCGATGATTATCACCAGCTCTGGATTTATCCCGACGATCCGAACCGGATGATTCTCGCGAGCGATCAAGGCGCGGTGGTGAGCGAGGACGGAGCCGCGACCTGGAGTTCCTGGTACAACCAGCCCACCGCCGAGCTCTATCACGTAGCAGCAGACAACCGGTTTCCTTATTGGGTAAGCGGCGCCCAGCAGGACAGCGGCGCGGTAGCTGTGCCGTCACGCAGCAGCCACGCCGAGATTTCCATGCACGATTGGACGCCGGTGGGAGCGGGCGAGGAGGCCGGTTACACGGCGCCCGATCCGTTGCATCCGGAAATCCTGTTTGGCGACGTCATCACGCGATGGAACGTCGTCACTGGTGAAGCGAAGAACGTCTCGCCTGAGCGAGGCATGACTGTGCCGGCGCGTCATACGTGGACGCTGCCGCTGGTCTTCTCCAAGGCTGATCCGCACGCGCTGTACTTCAGCAATCAGTTTCTGTTCAAGACCACGAACGGCGGCGAGAGCTGGGCTACAATCAGCCCTGACCTCACGCGCGAGGACCCTGGCGTACCGGCCAACCTCGATGAAGCAACGGCGGCCGGCGCGCCAAAAGACAAGCGACGCGGGGTGATCTACACAATCGCTCCTTCGCCGTTGCGCGCCGCGACGATCTGGGCCGGCACAGACGATGGACTGATCCACGTGACCAAGGATGACGGCAAGACGTGGTCGAACGTTACGCCGCCCGAGCTTACGCCGTGGAGCAAGATTGTGATGATGGACGCATCGCACTTCGACGTGAACGAAGCTTATGCCGCGATTGATCGGCATCGCCTCGAAGACAACGAACCTTACATTTATCGCACGCGCGACGGCGGCAAGACCTGGCAGAAGATCACGAACGGTCTGCCTGCGGGCGTCTACGTGCAAACGGTGAAGGAAGACCCCGAGCGCAAACGGTTGCTGTTCGCCGGGACCGAGCTTGGCGTGTTCGTTTCATTCGATGATGGGGATCACTGGCAGTCGCTGCAGCTAAACTTGCCGCCGTGCTCGATGCGCGATCTTGCGATTCACGAAGACGACTTGATTGTCGCGACGCACGGCCGCGGGTTCTGGGTGCTCGACGACATAACTCCGCTTCGTCAAATCACCGATGAAGTCGCGCAGAATGGCGCATATCTGTTTCGCCCGGCGGATGCGATCAATATGGCGCCGGGCAGTGAATACGGCACGCCGCAGCCTCGCGATGAGCCGCTTGCGGAGAACCCTCCTTATGGCGCGATGATTGA
>JBGQGO010000385.1:0-5777 GCA_041497455.1 Blastocatellia bacterium
ACTCGACGACGTTTTCCTTTGAGTACCCGGCCGTGCTGATGGGCTCGTGAATTGTAAGGCGCACGGTTGAGGGAAACACTTTGACCTTAGCCTTCGGCATGATCTTCGTAGCCCCCGAAACGGTCACCGGAACTATGGGCACGCCAGCGTCGATCGCCATCATGAATGCGCCCTTCTTGAACGGCAGCAGGTGGCCGTCGCGAGAACGCGTGCCTTCCGGATAAACGACATACGACTTGCCGCGCCGCAGATTCTCCGTAGCGAGCTTGGCGCTCTCGACCGCCGCCGGGCTGTTGCTCCGATCGACCGGCACCGCTCCGATCAAACGTATGCCGCATCCGAATATAGGGTACTTGAAGACTTCTTTCTTCCCGAGGTAGGCGGGATTGCGGCCGAGGTACGCCACAAACAGCGGCACCTCGATCAGGCTTTGATGATTAGGCGTAAAGATGTAAGTCTGATTCGGATCCAGCCGCTCAAGCCCGCTCACTTCCACTCGCACTCTGACCATTGCAAGCCCGGCGCGAATGAACAGGCGAACGGGCGAGTAGATAAAGTTCTCGTTCTTGGTGATGAGAACGAGGACGATCAACAGCGGCGCCAGAAGCGCGATGGATGTGAACCAGAACCCAAGCAGAAAGAGTCCGCGCAATCGTGGCATCATTCGGAGATCAAACCTCGTGGCACTCGGGGATTTTGCGGCAAAGCCTACTAGTATTTCCCGCCCGGCCTCAGATCTTCGTTCAGCGTTTTCAGGAACGCAACGAGCGAAGGAGTGTCTGCGTCTGTGATTCTGATCCGGGTCAACTCCTCATCGCCCTCTCGCACTTTTCCGGAGCGCGCCAGGTCGCTCAAGCGCATCAGCTCGGTCAGCGCGCTTTCGATCGTAGTGAATCCGCCCGTGTGCATATACGGTTGCGTGAAGGCCAGATTCCGCAGCGTCGGCGTCTTGAACGTGGCGATCATTCTTTGCAGGAATTGGTCGTCGGCTTCGCCGGTTCGACGCAGTGGGGAGCCTTTGAGATCGACAAAGTTCCAGTAGCCGAGATCGGCGCATCCGGGCTTCCGCTTTGAAGGAATCTCGCGAAACTGCGGAGAGGGCCTGTGCGCTTCGGCGGCGCCAGGAATCTGCAGCTCGGCGAAGCTGCCGTCCCCATTCACATGATCGTATTCGCTCTGGCTGATTCCGATGTTGTGAAACGAAAAGTCCGTGAACAGCGGCGGCGCGTGACACGCGACGCAATTGCCCGTCGAGGCCCCGTTTGTGCGGAAGAATACCTTCAGCCCTTTTAGCGCGGCTGGGCCAAACCCGCCCGGCAGCTTCAGCGCGCGCTTCTTTTCGAGCGCAGCGACGTTGCCGAGCAAGCGGCCCGCGAAGAGCTTCTGGTCCTCATCTTTTGCCGGGCGCGTACGGAGTCCGTTCGCCTGAACGAAGCGATCGTATGGAGTCGTGCGTGCGCTCTTTTGCGTTCGCATATAGTCCGCGATGGCTTTCGCGGCACGGTCGATTACTTCGGCTTTGCCGAGATCTCCGGGGGCGACACCGTATGCAGCCTTGAAGTCTTCGCGATAGTTACCCCCATGGTCGGTCCCTTCAGAGGTGTCCTTTAGAATGATCCCGTAGACGCGATCGAAAGCCTGGTCCTGCTCGCCCGGCAACCAGCCCATCGGCCGGCCGGCGAGTGTCCCCTTGACCAGGTCCTCGAGCGAGCCGAACTCGCCATCGAAGTGAAGCCGAGGCATCAACGCGGCGTCGAGGATGGTCGGCGAGTTGCGCAACTCTTCTCTGCGAGGGTCCGCGCCGCGCCAGGGCACCCAGCTCCGAGAAAAGAAATCCGTGTGGGCTCGCATTCCCTGAGGGTCTTCGTCCAGGAGGTGGCACGAAGCGCAACTGTTCTGAAGATCACCTTGTGGCGATGAAAAGCGGGCGTCCCGAAAGAGTCTCAAGCCAAGACGGATTTGAGCGGAAGGTTGCTTGTGCGCAGGGCTCTGGCCGAACGCCGCGATCGCTAAGACGATGACTATGCCGGCCGCGGCGAGTTTGGACCACGCGATTCGAGAGTAATGAGAAGAGCCCAAGGTTAGAGCGCCTTTCGTCAACAGTCTGGTAAGGGGCCGGTCCGACTAACTTGCCGCACGCGAACGCTGCTTCATTCGCGTTACGCATTGCTCGATCTGCTCGCGCATAAGCGACGAGCTTAGATGAACGCGGCGGCCGTGTCCAGGCAGCACCCAATCAAACCGACAATCGAGCAGGCACTCCATCGAGCGAGTCTGCTCCGGCCACGAATACCAGCAGACGTTCTGCGACGCATGAAGCGACTTGTAAGCCTCGGACCACCAGAGATGATCACCTGAAAAGAGATAGCGATTGCGATACAACAACACCATGTGACCACGAGTGTGTCCGGGAGTTGGGATAGCAAATAAATCGTCGTCGAGCCGAACGGCTTCGCGCCCCGTCAGAACACGCTCGATACCGGCGGGAGAGCGGCCGATGTCATCGCGATGCATTACACGCTCGGCGTTGAAATGACTGGCCCACTTCTCGTGATCGGCGACGTCGTCGCGATGAGTGAGGAACATTAAACGCACGCCGCCGAGCTTCTCGATGCGCTTGACCAGCGGGATTGCGAAGCGAGGCGAGTCGATAAGCACGTTGCCTCCGGGGCGCACGATCAAGTAGCTCGACGCTCCGTATGACGACTCCGACGCGAAGCCGCAGAAATAGACGTTCCCGGCTATCAACTCAGGATAGGCCGCCACAGCCGCTTTCGCGGATCTATGGCTGAGCGTGCCGATTGAAGCCGTCGGGCAAGTGACGAGCGCTTTGAGCGCCGCGAATTCTTGTTGTGAAGTCTCAGGCTGGTGATGAACCGCCGATTGATCCCCGACATTAGCGAAAGTCTCAGGCGCGATCTGCCGGCAGAGATCGCAGTCGATGCAGGTGCTGTCGACGTAGAAATCTCCGGCGACATTTTCGGCAAGTCTTAGTTCCGGTAACGCCACAGTAGCATAGACTCTAGTCTGTGTGCCGGTGCAAATCAATCGGCCCGATGACTCGGCGCACAGACTGAAGCCGATGCTACCTATGCTAATTGAGGAATCGGGACTCCAGACGGACGTAGTCGCGCAGCTCTATCATTATCTCCGCGAACATTGGAGGCGTCAGCGATTGAGGGCCGTCCGACCACGCATCTTGGGGGTGTGGGTGGACCTCGATGATCAAGCCGTCGGCCCCGATCGCGACCGCCGCTTTCGCCGCCGGACGAACCAGGCTCCGGCGGCCCGTTGCGTGGGATGGATCGACGATTACCGGCAGATGACTCAATTCATTCAACAGCGGAACCGCCGCAAGGTCCAGCGTGTTGCGCGTAGCAGTCTCGAACGTTCGAATGCCTCTCTCACACAGGATTATTTGATCGTTGCCGTGAGACGCGATGTATTCGGCTGACAGCAACAGTTCCTTGATCGTGGAGCTCATGCCTCGCTTGAGCAGAATCGGGCGCTTGACGCTCCCAAGCCTTTTCAGAAGCGCGAAATTCTGCATGTTGCGCGCGCCGACTTGAAGAATGTCCGCGTACTCGGCGACGACTTCGGTGTCTTCGGTGGTGACGACTTCGGTGACAACCTTCAAACCGGTTCGCTCGCGCGCTTCGGCCAGCAGCTTGAGCCCCTCGACTTCAAGACCTTGAAAGTCATAAGGCGAAGTGCGCGGCTTGTAAGCGCCGCCCCGCAGCACCTGCGCGCCCGCAAGCTTGACGGCTTCGGCGGTCTCCATCAACTGTTCGCGCGTCTCGACCGAGCAAGGCCCTGCCATCACGATGAACTCCTTGCCGCCGATTTCGAGATCCCCGACGCGCACGATTGTTCGTTGAGGCTTCAACTCGCGGCCAACGATTTTGTACGGCTGCAGGATTGGCACAACGTCTTCGACCCCCGGCACTGAGCGGAGGTTTTGCAAGTGGTCTTTGTTGTCGCCGTGCCCGACAGCGCCGATGACGACCCGCTCTTCGCCTCGTATCACGTGTGGCTTGTAGCCATATCGGCGGATGCTCTCACAGACTTCTTCGATTTGTTCTTCGGTTGCGCTTGATTTCATCGCGATGATCATTGTTTTTTCTCCATCTGAAATCTTGAATAGTTTCTATTTGTCATTTAGAATTTGCGATTTGTTATTGAAGGCCGCAGCCCGGATCACAAATAAGAGATGACAAATGGAAAATAGAAAATGGAAAATCGCTAGATCGCGGCTTCTCACATTTTACGTTTCATCACTTCTCCAATAACTTCCCAACACTCGAACGCTCTCGGCAAGCTCCGACAGATTCGCCAGCGCTCGCTCGACGTGCGCTTCGTGTTGGTCTCCTATGAGATCAAGATAAAACGAGTACTCCCACGGACGGCCTTCGATGGGTCGAGATTCGATCTTCGTTAAGTCGATGTCGCGCAGCGCGAACGCGGCGAGCGAGCGAAACAATCCGCCGGGCTTGTTGGCCACGCGAAAGACGATAGATGTTTTTCGCTGGTGCTGGTTCGAAGTCGTCTTGATCGTAGCCGCGCGGTCAGGACGAGCAAGCAGAAGGAACCGTGTGAAGTTCTGGGCGTTGTCTTCGATGCTTTCCGCGATGATCTCGGCCCCGTAGACGGCGGCGGCCGTCGCGCCGGCGATCGCCGCGTCCTCCCGTGAGTTGCTCTCGACAATCATCTTGACGCTGCCGGCAGTGTCGTAAGCGGGCGCGACTTCGATCTGCGGATTAGCTCGAAGGAACCTCTCGCACTGCGCAAGCGCGACCGGATGGGAATGAACGCGACGGACATCTATGAGGGCTACTCCGCGGGGCGCGATTAGATGAAGCACGATTCTCACGTTCGTTTCACCGAGGATCGTAAGGTCGTGCTCCATCAGCAGGTCGTAGTTCTTGTGCACGGAACCTGCGAGGCTGTTCTCGATCGGAGCTGCCGCTGCGTCCGCTGCGCCGGTTGATACTGCTTCGAACATTTCCTCGAAGGTCCGGCAGGGAATCGTCTCGACGCCCGGACCGAGCAGTTGTCGCGCAGCGTCTTCGCTGAAGGCTCCGCGTTCGCCCTGAAATGCAACCTTTGTTCTGTTTTCCCCCAAGTTGTTTTCCATCGCCTGTCTCCAAAAACTTTGAGGCCCGCTGCCTTCGTCGGAAGGAGCGGGCCTCAGAAAACTTTGACATCCGTTCTCGGACTAGACCCGGGCCCCCTCCGCTATAGCTGCGGTGCTAAAGCTAAAAAAGCTAAACCGGAAGAAGGCGCAACGCTTGCCGCCTCTCGCCGCGTCATTCTTAGCTTGTGAATTCCCGAAGGCCATTCTTCACTCCGTGGTTGTTTCTAGCTTGGCCGGCATTATCAGCGAGAGCTTCGAAGACTGTCAAGCCAGGCGGAGCAGGCGCGCCGCGGGTTGTTGATCGGAAAGCGGCGCATTATCACGCTTAGAACTCAGTTAGAGATCAGTGGACGCGCGTGGAAGCGGAACCAGTTAAGGATCGCTGCGCGCGCCCTGTCTGCATCGTCGAGCTTTCGCCGCTCTATGGTATCCGCACAACAAGCGGAAGGGCCGACGCCTTCTGATTCTCCTTACCAAACTCGACGTGCTGCGCCATCTGCCGGCCGTTTATCTCGAGGATGAACCGCAGCGTTGTCACTTTCTTATCGACTTTGAAATTGAACCCATCGATGTCGTTGCTGGTTATTGCGGCGAAGACAATTCGATGGTCGCCGTCCTTTTCTACTCTGTCCTGCTTACGCTC
>JBGQGO010000386.1:0-5765 GCA_041497455.1 Blastocatellia bacterium
AACACGATCATCCGGAATCCTGGCTGGCGCAAGAAAGCGCACGACGGAGCGCTGCGCATCAGCCGCCGCGATGCTGAGGCGTTGAGTCTCGCAGACGGCGATCGGGCTCAACTGCGTACGCGGCGCGGCAAGGCCGAGGTGACGATCGAGGTTTCGGAGATGATGCAGCAAGGGCACATCTCCCTGCCCAATGGCCTTGGACTCGACTACGATGCCGGCGATGGGGTCACGGTGCGAGTAGGAACTTCGGTCAACGAGCTGACTTCCACCGAAGACCGGGATTTTTTGGCAGGCACGCCGTGGCACAAGCATGTGCCTGCGCGGCTCGAGCGAATGACATAACCGTGCGGCGGGGAATTGGAAAGATATGAACAAACGTAAGCTGGGACACTCGGGGCTTGAGACCTTTCCGCTGGCTCTTGGAGGAAACGTCTTTGGATGGACGGTGGCTGAGCCGGCGTCATTTGCGTTGCTTGATGCGTTTGTGGCGTCCGGATTCAGCCTTGTCGATACGGCTGATGTGTATTCGGTGTGGGTTCCCGGCCACTCCGGCGGCGAATCCGAAAAAATCATTGGCAAATGGCTGAAGCGAAGTGGAAGACGTCAAGACGTAGTCATTGCCACTAAGGCCGGAATGGAAATGGCTCCGGATAAGAAGGGACTTTCGCGAGCGCATATCCTGCGTTCGGTCGAGGATTCTCTGACCCGTTTACAGACTGACTACATCGATTTGTACCAGTCGCACACGGACGACGTGGAGACACCGTTGGTCGAGACTGCTGAGACCTATTCGAGATTGGTTGAGCAAGGTAAGGTTCGGGCGATTGGCGCTTCGAACTACAAAGCGGAGCGGCTCGCGCAAGCGTTGCTTGTCAGCGAACAACATGGATATCCCAGCTACCAGAGCCTGCAGCCGTTATACAATCTCTATGATCGCGCCGACTATGAGACGAACCTTGAACCCCTCTGCATGGAAAAAGGATTAGGGGTGATTAGCTACTTCTCACTGGCCAGCGGGTTTCTCACTGGAAAGTACCGGTCGGAAGACGATCTATCGAAGAGCCCCCGAGGCCGGAGAACCAAACAGTATCTGAATGAGCGCGGGTTTCGGATCCTTCGGGCGCTGGATCAAGTGGCAAGTCAACTCGATTCAACGCCTGCGAGAGTCGCCCTAGCGTGGCTGATCGCACGCCCGAGCATTACCGCGCCTATAGCAAGCGCCACGAACCTGGAGCAACTCGACGATTTAATCGAAGCGACAAGACTCGAGTTAGACCCTGCTTCAATCAACCTCCTGAATGAAGCGAGTGGCGTGTAATGGACATTTAGATCAGTGAAGATGTGTGGTATCCGCGAAAATCCGTCGGATCAGTGTCATCCGTGGTCTATGCGGCAATCGCAAAGCGATTCTTCCGAACGCATAGACCACGGATGACACTGATTCGACGGATTTGCACGGATCTCTTACCGATTTGACTGCTAGCGAAATGCCCGGTACAAGTCACAAGCAGCAAAAGAAAGGTCAAGGACACCGGAGAAAGTATGAACACAAGCACAGTTCTCGCCCTCGCGTTTGCCATCGGCGTAATAGCCGGACTGCGTTCTATGACCGCGCCAGCCGTCGTTAGTTGGGCCGCGCACTGGAAATGGCTCGACCTTCAACATTCCTACCTGGCCTTTCTGGGCTCGACCGCCGCCGTATACATCCTTACTGCGGGTGCGATTGTCGAGCTCATAGTGGACAAGCTCCCGAAGACGCCAAGGCGAACTGAGCCCCTGGGTCTCATCGCTCGGTTCTTGCTCGGTGGGCTTTCGGGCGCCGCGCTCTGCGCAGCCGCAAATCAATCCGTTGTGCTCGGAGCTGTGCTAGGTGGCGTGGGTGGAGTGGCCGGCGGCTTCGCCGGTTACGAGGCGCGAACGCGGCTGGTCAAGGCCCTCAAGGTCCCGGATATGGTGGTGGCCCTTTTGGAAGACGCCGTTGCGATCGGCGGTGGCTTCTTTCTCGTCTCGCGATTCTAATGACCTGTAACAGCGATTATTTGGACTGCGCCGCCTATCCCGCATTCATGACTCTCGCATGCGCGGCGGCGCTTTTGATTGTGGAGGGCTTTGCACCGCACAGTCCGAATAATCAAAAGCGCCGCCACGCATGCGAGAGTCATTGAATGCGGGATAGGCGGCGCAGTCCAAATAAGGCGGCTCAGTCCAAACATCAGCCACTGCTTCGCTTCAAGTACATGCGGTATGAGGTCTGCCGGATCACATCGGGAATGTTCCTGTTTTGGGAAAGCGCGCGGAGGTCGCGCGTTTGAATTCGATTGATAAAAGCCAGGCTGATCGCGATTGGAGTCCGCGAGTTTCGCACAAGGTTGTGTATAACAACATACGAACGGGTCCACGCGCGGTTTTGACCGATCTGGCGCAGCACGTCTTCCGGTACGGTCTTGACTGAAGCGATGGTCTCCACCTCCGTATCCGTCAACCGCGGGTTGCGCAACACAGCACCCGCTACGATCCGGTTCGGATCGCGAACAAGGATCACTCGAGCCTCGCGCGTCCCTTTTATCGCGAGCATCACCCGGTCCTTCACGCTCATCAAAGCGACCCGCTGGAAGACTGGAATCCGGTCAACGCCAAACAGGGTCTCTTCGGCCGCGACTTCACCGACTACGCGTTCTATGTCGAGTTGTTCATCCGGACCGGGGGCCGACGCGGCGAAGGGACCGTATTGTTCTTCATACTCGGTGACCAGCCCGTCATCTATTCCTTCTTCGATGAGGCCAAGACGTATCAAGTCTTCGATGCCGCCGATCGACACAGTCTCGCGGGCCGCAATCTCGGCCCCGCGCGCAGCGTCGGCCTGCACGCGCTGCTCAGCGGCGATCATTCTTACGCCGAAGTGCTTTTCAAAGAACTCTTCCCGCACTTCGCGCGCGCGGCGTTCCGCCTCAAAGGTGCGCGCGGAGTTTGACAGGATGGCGTCGATGATCCCGGGCGATCGGATAAGGCTTTGCTGCTTGAGCGATATCGCCTCGATGATTCTTGAATCGGGACTGCGCGCGGCGAGCTGGGCGAGCGCACCATCGGGTGTAGAAGGATTAAAGATTATGGCTTCGACCAGTTCCCGCGGTGCGCGGGACCACAGGCAAAGGAACCCCAGCACGTCAGCCTGAGTCCCGGCGTGACCGGCGAGGTGAGAGAAGGTTTCGGGATTGAGCGCACCCAGAGTCGCGATTGCGGCGGCTCGCACGTCCTGGTTTGCGTCGGCGTTTAGCGCCACCAACGACTCGACCAGCTCCTCGTTGGACAGAGGAAGCAGACCCCTGGCCGCCGCCAGCTTCACCGGCTCGGGAGCTGTGCCCGATCTGATCGCTTCTACAATATGGTTACTAATGGTTCTACTCTATCGTGTTGATTGGGGCTTTAGATGCGCAAGGGCAGATGCAGGGTTAGGTTCGAAGAGCAGATTACAATAGGCCGAGCCGTTGTTCAATTGTTTGTTTGGAGTAAGCCTCAATAGAAGGACGCAGCAAGCCTAGATTCCAAAATTTCCGAGAATATCTGCAAACCAGGCTACGCCGTCGCGACACAGCGATAGCCGAGGGGTGACAGCGGTCACAGCCGAGGGGTGACAGCGGTCACAGCTTCATTAATTCAAAGCCCCTATTATTTGCCACGTAGGGGCAGTGCCCAAATCCTCTCACGAAATCCTGCAACAAACGACGCAAGGAGGCGTCTCGGATGGCTAATCATCGAAAGCTGTATGCTGAGGTCTTTGCCTGGGCCCTTTTTCTCGGGTCAGGTCTCTTTCTCTTTGCGCTCGTTGGCTCCACACCACGCGCGCTCGCGATCCCGGCGTTTGCCCGCAAGTATCAAACCTCTTGCGTTACATGCCACAGCAATTTTCCCGAGCTCAATGACTTCGGTGAGGCTTTCAAGAAGAACGGATTCAAGTTTCCAAAGGACGACGACACTCTTGTCAAAGAGCCTCCCCTTCTATTGGGAGCGGCGGCCCAGCGCGAAGCCTTCCCCAAGGTCATTTATCCAGGCGAGATGCCCGGAACCATTCCGATTTCCTTCCGGTTTTTAGGGTTCGCAAGCTACAACAGCAAGCGGCCATTGGCGGCGGGCCTCGTGCCGCGCACGGACCTGTTTACGCCCGATACTTTTACGATTATTGCAGCAGGAAGCTTCGGTCCCAATCTCTCTTTCTGGGTCGATGATGACCTCGCCGTGGGAGGCTCGGGCGCTGATGGCGGATTAGGCGATGGGTATCTGAAGATCAACGACCTGGGGCACTATATTGGCTTGCCCAAGAATGCTCTGAATCTGCGCTTCGGGCAGTTCGAGTTGGATCTGCCTTTCACGCAGGCGCGAAGCATTAATCCGACGAGCTATGACATCTACGATCAGGCCAGCGTCGCCGGTTCGCTGGGCACCACGAACAACCCGTTCGTATTTGGTGGTGGGCAGCGAGGGATCGAAATTGGGGGTTATCCTAACAATGGGAATTTCGCCTGGTCTGTCGCCCTGGTGAACGGCACGAATGACACTCCGACAACCCGCAATTCCAAGGATATCTACGTGCGAGTGTCTCAGCGCTTCAACCTGGAGCGCGACCCGAAAGTTCGCAGCGAGGTGCAAGCCGCGGGTCCCACGGGGCCGCGCGATCACACGTCGCTTCGCTTGGGAGGCTTCTACTACTACGGTCGCAATGCGCTCAATCTCGACCGCACGGAGTTCCCGAATTTTGGGACGATCAACGAGCCCTTCTATCGCGCGGGAGGCGACTTCCGTTTCAAGTATCGGAACTTTGAGCTTTACGGGCTTGGAATGTACGGCCGTGATCAGAACCTCATTCCTAACGATGAGACTGGCGCTTTGGAAAAAGCGTCTCCGGTGACCTTCACTGGAGGATTTGGTCAAGCGGAATACTGGGTCCTACCCTGGGTCATCACCATCATGCGCTACGATGTGGTGAACTCTCCCACGGATTTCCTCAACGGCGCTTCTAAGCACAACACACGCAACCGTCTTTCGCCGGGCCTCCAGATTCTGGTTCGCGGCAACATCAAAACTGTTTTCGAGTATCAGCGCCGCTGGCAGCAACCATTTGGCGAAGGCCAGTTCTTCCGCGCCAATGGCTTCGTAGTCGGGATCGACTATCTGTTCTGATTGTGTCAGACTTTTGTCTGGCTCGGAAGAAAGAACCATTTTCAAAAGAAGGGGTTAGTATGAAATTCATCCTACATAAAGCAATACGATCAATCGTTCTTGTCGCCGGCTTCTTGGCGATAACAGCAGGTGTCGGCCTGGCAGCAGACATCCAGGGCAAAGTTACTGCGCAAGGTATGCGGTCGGCGGCGGGGATCGTCGTGTACGTTGACGCCCAGATCGGTGGCCCTCCGTCTCAACACGTCACCGTCGACCAGAAGAAGATGACCTTCATTCCTCACGTCATCGCTGTGCAAAAGGGAACTACGGTTGACTTCCTCAACAGCGATCCGGTGGGCCATAACGTTTACTGGCCATCCGTCGGAGGGAACAAAGGGTTGGCGCACAATCTCGGCACCTGGCCGCAGGGCCAGACGACATCTTTCACCTTTAATGACCTTGGGGCGGCGCCTCTTCTCTGCAATGTCCACGCGGAGATGTCCGGATACGTGGTGGTTGTTCCCTCAGCCTACCACGCGGTCACCGGCGCTGACGGCAGCTTTGTCATCAGAG
The DNA here is from genome assembly GCA_041497455.1 of Blastocatellia bacterium. Lineage (GTDB taxonomy): Bacteria > Acidobacteriota > Blastocatellia > UBA7656 > UBA7656 > Onstottus_A. Next base: position 5,728 of record JBGQGO010000386.1, read on the forward strand.
GCGTTCCGCCAGGCCATTACACGCTGAAGACCTGGAGC
>JBGQGO010000387.1:0-5745 GCA_041497455.1 Blastocatellia bacterium
CCTCTGGATGATGCAGGGACCGGGCTACGATCAGGAGTCGACGCCGGGGCTCGTCGGAGCGGGAGCCACTATCATAGTCTTCACCACCGGCCGAGGTACGACTATCGGCAATGCTATTGCGCCGGTCATCAAGCTCGCATCGAACACACAAGTCTTTGACCGAATGAGCCGCGACATAGACCTGTCGGCGGGCGGCGTCATTGATGGGACCGAGACCATTGATGAAGTGGGCGCGCGGGTCTTCGAGCATCTACAGCGAGTCGCAAGCGGAGAGATTCTGGCGAGAGCCGAAGAGAACCATCATCGCGAGTTTGAAATCTGGGCCGAGCAAGCCGTGCCCCTTTAGTTAGGAGTGCATGGGGTGATTTGGACTGCGGCGGCTTATGTGGACTGCGCCGCCCTATTCCGCATTGAACGACTATCGCGTGCGTGGCGGCGCTTTTGTTTGCGTGTGGAAGACACTACCAAAAGACCTGGTTCTGCGGTCGCTCACTCTAAATATGGAAAAGCGCCGCCACCCATGCGACAGTCGTTCAATGCGGAATAGGCGGCGCAGTCCACATAGGCCGCCGCCGTCCAAATAATTCCATGCCCTTGAGACGAATGATCAAAAGGTTCACAGGCGTGTTGATTGTCATTACCGGAGCGCTGTTTGTCGGCAGCGCGCGGCCGGCCCCGTTTGCTTCGCAGTCTCAGCCGGTTATGTATCAGGAAGCGCGGCGGCTGATGTGGACGAAGTTCGAGATCATTGCCTACGGTCCGGATCGCGCTCGACTCGCCGAGGCTGCCGAAGCAGCTTTTGAAGAGATCGACCGGCTCGATCGTCAGATGAGCAACTATTCGGAGACGAGCGAGCTGACCTACATCAATCGCAACGCGGCGCGCGAAGACGTGATCGTCGAAAAGGAGCTGTTCGATTTTCTCAAACTCTCATTTGAGTACAGTCGAACTACCGGTGGCGCTTTTGACATCACGGTCGGTCCGCTGATGAAGGCCTGGGGATTCTTCGACAGTAAAGGGCGAGTGCCCGAGGCGGGTGAGCTCAAATCAGTGGTGGCCCGAGTTGGGTTCAAACATGTCCTGCTCAATGAGCGGACTCACACGATTCGCTTTGACCGTGAAGGAGTCGAGCTTGATTTGGGCGGCATAGCGAAAGGCTACGCTGTCGATAGAGCCGCAGAGATTCTGCGCGCGAGCGGCGTCAATTCGGCGTTCATCACCTCGGGTTCGAGCAGCATCTGCGCGATCGGCGCGCCTCCCGGCCAGACTTCGTGGCGCGTCGAGGTGAGCGACCCGATCGATCGATCACACAAGCTCGAAGCCATCGAGATCAAGGACCGGTCAATCTCTACATCGGGCTGTCATGAAAAGACATTTGAATCCGGCGGAAAAACCTATTGCCACATAATGGACCCGCGAATCGGCCGCCCGATCGAGGGGCTGTTGAGCGCGACGCTTATTACGCAAAGCGGCGTCGAGGCTGAAGTGCTCTCAAAGGCGCTGATGGTCATGGGCATCGAAAAGGCACGGGAGTTCCTGAAAACTTGCCCCCAGGTTCGCGCCATTCTTTACTACAACCAGCCGGAGGGCGGATTAGGCTGTACGCGGTTGAACTTTTGACGGAGGCGACTATGAGCGGAAGCAAAGCGAGACCATCAAGGCGAAGTTTCCTGGAAGCGACGACGCTCGGCGCGGCGGGTTTGATGCTCGGTCCTTCAAGCGCGCGGGCGTCCGCTTGGCGCGCAATCGACAGGGTCAATGTCGGAGTCATCGGAGCGGGTGGTCAGGGCAGCAGCCTGATTCGCAGTCTCGCAACCGTGCCCAACTCGAGGATCACCGCTATGTGTGACATCTTCGAGCCGAACTTGAACAAAGGCGCGAATCTTGCCGGCAGCCAGCCGGCGAAGTTCACCGATTATCGGAAGCTGATCGAGAGCAAAGATGTGGACGCTGTGGTGATTGCTACCCCGCTGCATTCGCACTCCGAGATTGTGCTGGCGGCGCTCGATGGCGGCAAGCACGTGTTCGTAGAAAAGACGATGGCCTATTCGGTCAGCCAATGCGGCCAGATCGTCCGCGCGTCGAAGGGTCATCCTTCGCTCGTGCTTCAGGTTGGGCACCAGCACCGCTTCGATCCGGTCATTCACAAAGTTGTGGACATGTCCCGCGATGGCGCGTTGGGAAAGGTTACGCACATTCGATGCATGTGGCATCGCAACGGCGACTGGCGGCGGCCAGTGCCCAAGCTCAACTTCGATCCGAGCCCGTGGGGTTATCCCGATCTCGAGCACTTGATCAATTGGAGAATGTACAAGCGCTACTCCGGTGGGCTGATGTGCGAGCTTGGCTCGCACATGATCGAGATCTGCAACTTGATCATTGGCGCGACGCCGGCAGCGGTGACCGGGATGGGTGGCATTGATTACTGGAAGGACGGACGCCAGACCTTCGACAACGTGACGGTTGTGTACAACTACCCTGCCGGCGAAAAGGTCACGTTCAGCTCGACGACTACGAACGCCCACGACGGGGAACACATAGTGATAATGGGCACCGAAGGAACGATCGAGATGGGTTGGGATAAAGCGCTTTACTTTCGAGAGAAGGAGCCACCGGAACTTGTGAAGGCCGAGGGCGCAACAGTGATTGGCTCGACCGGCGAAACTATGAAAGCTTCCACGCAGTCTCAGAAGGAAGGCGCTCAAGTGGCGCCGCAAGATGCGCAGAGACGCAGTGCTGTTTATCGCGAGCTTGAATCCTATGTCTCGTGTATTGGCGAAGGAAAAAAAGCGGTCGTGGACGTTCAAGCCGGGCGGAACGCGGCGGCAGCGGTGCTTTCCGCGAATCAAGCGATGGAAGAGGGACGCGTTGTCAAAATCTGAGGCGCGGCGACTTCCCTTACGCGGCCAAAAGTTCGTAGTTCGGCCTTGAGGCGGAAGTTCGTACGCTCATTCGGAAGCCCCTGGAGGCATATGCTACGAACTTCCGATCGGATAGCCTCAGTCGTTGTCGTTGAGAGCAGTAACAAATAGCACGCGGGCAATTCAAATGAGCAGAGAACTACAAGTCGCGCTGATTGCCGGACCGGCATACGACCCGCTCTATCAATGCCTGCCTGCGTTCACCGAGGCGGCCGGAGTAACAGTCAACGTCGCCTTTAGCGGCGATCATCCGGCTCTCAACAGGCATCTTGCATCGTTGGCCAACGTGCCTTACGACGTGGTGTCGACGCACACCAAGTACGCGCCGTCTCAACTCAGCTTTCTTGCCCCGCTTGATGGGCTGATCGATGAAACAGCGCTTCAGGATTTCGCCCCGATGGCGCTGGAGATGGCGCACGCCGGTGGATCGCTCTACGGGCTGCCGCGCAACATCGATGTCAGGTTGCTTCACTATCGCACGGATCTCATCGAATCGCCGCCGGCGACCTGGGATGGGCTCCTGGAGCTGGCTAGAAGGCGCAACTCTCCGCCTGATTTGTACGGTTTTTTGTTTCCCGGCCGGGAGTCTGGGTTGTTTGGAACGTTCTTCGAGCTGGCTGAGATGGCCGGCGCGACGCTTTTCCCCGAAGACCTCGTGCCCGACATCGAGAACGAAGCCGGCCGGTGGGCGCTCGGGCTGCTGCGAACTTTTTATGTCGAGGCACTCGTGCCGCCCGAGCTTCCCGAATGGCATTACGACAAGATACACGAATGCTTTCGCGCTGGGCGCGCCGCGATGGTAGGCGACTGGCCCGGCTATTACAGCCTGTATCGCGACGCGAGTATTTCTAAGGTTCACGATCGTCTGGGACTCAGCGCTTATCCGGTTGGCCCAGCGGGCAAGTCCCTCGCCTACGGAGGCGGACACACGTTCGCCCTGACGCGGCGAGGCGCAAACAAGCCGGAAGCCTTGGAGCTGTTGCTTCACCTCACTGCGGTTGAGCACCAACTGGCGGAAGCTCGGAATGGCTGCGTGCCCGTGCGCCGCGGCGTGATGAGGCAAATGCAGAGCGAGGCCGATTCCGGAAACCGCACGCGGTTGGCGATGCTCGAGAAGGTCATCGCCGAACACATGCTGATCCCGCCCAAGTTCGCGAGGTATCCGGAAGTTGAAGAAGTGTTGTGGCGCACTGTGCAGCGAGTGATGGTGAATCAACTCGCCGCCGATGAAGGCTTGCGCCTGATGAGAGAGCAGATCAAGCAGATCGTTGAAGGCGACTAGAATGAGCGCGAAGAACCAAGAATCCCACCAACTGCGTTGGTGGAATTTGCTAGAGGCGGATTGACGTGAGCGAAGAGCAGACGAAAAGTTCGAGCCTGGCAAGCGCCACGTTTCTCATTACCGGCGCGCACGGGTTCATCGGCGCGTGGATCGTGAAGCGATTGCTGGCAGGCGAAGCTCGCGTTGTCATCTTCGATCAAAGCTCCGACCCGCGCCGCTTGCGATTGATAATGAATAATGACGAGATCGCTCGAGCAACGCTGATCACCGGCGACATCACCGAAGCAGATGCGCTCTCGCCGATCATCGAAAAGTTCGGAGTCACTCACATCATTCACCTCGCGGGCTTGCAGGTCCCGAGCTGCAAAGCCAATCCGCATCTGGGCGCGATGGTGAATGTCATCGGCACGATTAACGTGTTCGAAGCAGCCCGCCGCGCCGGGGACTCGATTCAAAGAGCCGTCTATGCCAGCTCTGCCGCCGTGTTTGGAATGATGGAAGAAGAGCGCCCGTTGATCGAGCGTGACGCGGCTAACCCGGCGACCCACTACGGAGCCTTCAAGCGTTGCAACGAAGACAACGCGCGGGTCTACTATCTGGACAACGGAGTCAACAGCGTCGGATTGCGGCCGCTGACGATCTACGGCGTTGGGCGGGACTTCGGCCTTACGTCGGACCCAACGAAAGCGATGAAAGCGACAGTCGTCGGGCGTCCGTTTCACATGCGCTTCGGCGGGCGCACCGATTTTCAGTACGTCTCCGATACGGCTGATATCTTCATTCGCGCGGCGACGTCCGATTTGAAAGGCGCGCACGTTTTCAACCTGCACGGCGAAACGGTTCACGTCGCTGACATAGTCGCGGAGATCGAGCGCGTCTGGCCGGACTCCGCAATCACTTATGCTGATGAGCCGCTGGCGATACCGGCCGAGATGGATGACTCGGCGATTCGAGCCGCGCTCGGGGAGCTTCCGGTGACGCCGCTTGCAGTCGGCGTCCGCGCAACTATCGAGCGATTCGCTGAGCTTCATCGCGAAGGGCGCTTGGACACGAGCGACCTGGACCAATAGCTACGAGGAAGAATGAAAAGACTAAAGCGCCGTAGATCCTAAGGGAGGTTGTTACTCGCAATGAAACTTGCGCAATTCACACCGTTGGGTTTGAGCGAACAGAGTTTGGGCGTTCTGATCGACGATCGAGTGGTAGCAGTCTCGGCGCTCGCCCTGGCTGCGAGCCGCCCTGACAAGCAGATTCCCGCCTGGCTGCTTGAGGCGGCCGGCATGCTTGATGTCATCGAGCGCGGCGATCGAGGGCTCGCCGAAATAGCGGCGCTAATCAAGCGGGCTCCATCCAGCATCTTCGAGATCGACGATCGGTTTGCCGTTCCGGTCGATTCAGTCTCGTTTCTGCCGCCGGTGTATCCGAGCAAGATCATCGCGATCGGCCGCAACTACGTCGACCACGCAATCGAAGGAGGTTCGGAACCGCCAAGCGCTCCGCTGATCTTCAACAAGCTGCCCAACTCACTAAGCGCCCACAACG
>JBGQGO010000388.1:0-5735 GCA_041497455.1 Blastocatellia bacterium
CGCGACTATGGCGTTTACACTCAGACTCATTCAGCGGTCGGGAATTTCAGCGCGATCGCATCGTTGATTGGGACAGAGTGAGCAGAGGAGCGGAGGGGCAGAGGAGCGGAGGACGAGCAGAGGAGCGGAGGAGCAGAGGGGCGGAGGGGCGGAGGGGCGGAGGAGCAGAGGGGCAGAGGAGCGGAGGACGAGCAGAGGAGCGGAGGAGCAGAGGGGCGGAGGAGCAGAGGGGCAGAGGAGCGGAGGAGGAGCAGAGGAGCAGAGGGGTAGAGGAGCAAGGGAGCAGAGGTGACGTGCACCCTCGCTCCTCTGCCCCTCTGCTCCTCTGCTCACTCTCCGCCTGTCCCAATCAACGATGCGATCGCGCTGAAATTCCCGACCGCTGAATGAGTCTGAGTGTAAACGCCATAGTCGCGAAACTCAGTGAAGCTAATCGAGCGAGGCAGCCGATCGAGCGCTTTGCGCGCTGAATCTCGATCCAACAACTCCATTGATCCATCGGTGACACGAGTCAGATGGGAGATCGCCAACAAGAGCCTCCCTGCATCCTCGACGCTCGCGCGATAGTGAACTATTGAAGCATTAGCAGGGCGAGTCGAGAGAAGCTGCTTGAGATCTTCATCGGCATCCTGTCCGTCACGTTTCGCATTCGTCTCGATGACTTTGACGATCTGATCGCGCGTGCCGAGCACGAGAAGGTCTCCGACAAACGCGGCGGCGCGCCGGTCGTCATCTGACGAAACCAGGATCTCTGTTCCGTTGTGTTGTTCGTTCGTGATCGACACCGACTTGCGCTTCAGGTACCTGTTGACTATCGGCGCGACGCGAGACCTGTCATTAACGCGAAGGAGCATCGCCCTCGGCTGATCGTCGCCAAAGTTAGCCAATGCGATTTCACTCCCGATCGCATCACCGACCGAATCCGACGGCTCGAGCCCGTACTGCTTCTTAAGGTTGATTACGAACTCTCGAAGCGCAACTCCCGCCACGATGTCTACGGCCGGTGAGAGCTGTTTGAAAACTCGCTCAGGCAAATCGCCGGCATTCTCTACGCTCAACAAGGTCAGGCTCTCGATCCCTCGAGGGATCATGGCCAGCGACTCGAAACTGGCTGCTGAAGCCGATTTCAAGGGTTGGGTCAACGCTTCGGCGACCTGGCGACGCAACACTGTCAAATACTTTTCGGTCACGCCGTCCGCTTCGAACTCCGAGGAATAGAGCAACCCGGCGCCAGCCTGCTTCGACAAATGCTCGATAAGATCCGCAAACATGCTGACGCTATCGGGCTCGGCTGCGCGGCCGGCGATCAACAACGGCCACAGATCGACGAGCTTCTCGATTCCGGCCGCCGTCACATATGCGAAGACCGGCGGATCGCGTCCAACCTCGTGCCGCCTCTGCTTGAGCGTCGCGTCTTCGGCGAGAGTCGCCGCTCGTCCCGTTATCGCGTCGAGGCATTGCTTCATCGCGTCCGCTTGATTGCCTATGAGGATGACGCTTCCCTCGCTTGAAACCAACAACTGGTGGCCGGTCGCCGGGCCGTCGAAGACTCGCAACTGCGAGCCTCGATAGTCATCCGAGTGTTCAACGGCCGCCTCGCCGTAGATTCGCTGCGCGATCATCGACGCCCGTTCACGCACAAGCCTCGCAGCGGTGTCAGGCTTCGTGTGAGTTTCGATTATGAGCGCAAAGGCGGGCTTCAGGTGAAGGTATGGACCCTCGTCAGTTTCTCCGGTGTTGGACTCGATGCCGGTGATCGCAATCGCATATTGAGCGCGGCCCGCGACCACGGCTTCGTCGGGACCGAGGCCGGATCGGCCAATCAAGTCTGTCACAAGGCCCACCTGTCGAAGCTGACTCGAAAGACCGAGCACCGGAGCAAGTTCGCGCCAGGCTTTCGTGCTTGTGAGACCGTCAACCAGATCTGCGAGGCTGTCGATCTCCACGAATGCCAGCGCATCAGCGGGAACGTAACGTTCCATCGCGACGCGCGGCGCGCGGCGCAAGGCAAAGAAGCCGGCGACAACCAGACCAACTATCAGGACCGAGGAACCAATAATGATGTTCTTTCGAGTTAGGGAATCGCCAAGCTTCATCGAGTTGAATGTAGCATGCCGAGCAGCCAAAGGTCAGTGGGCTTGCCTGAGGGCCGAAAAATAGTAAATAAAAAATCGCAAATCGCAAATAGAAAATTTTCTATTTGCGATTTGATATTTGCGATTTGCTATTTCAATTCCGGCTCCCAAGTCTCCTCGTGTATAATCCCAGCCGAGCCCTCACAACCAATTGCCTCGCGAGTGAGAAACCCTTGAGCCAAGACGTGACCAACTGTCCGCGCTGCCAGCGGCGAACGCCCGCCGCTCGCGGCGACTGCATATACTGCGGCGAGCAACTGCCTTTCGCCAGCATCCAGGCGGCGCCGCCTCAGCGAAACATCGATCCGGGCGAACACGCGTTCAACACCGTCCTCGAACCTTTTCCTGCGCGGATCAATGAAAGCGTCGTCACAGCGCTCGCTTCCGCGTTGCAGCTCGAGTTGAGTGAAGCCCAGGCGTTGATCGACGCGGGCAAGCCCGTTCCGCTCGCGCGCAGCCAGACTCGCGCGGAAGCCGAGATGATCACCGCACTGGTTCGCACGTGCGGATTGAGAGCCGCTGTGATTGCCGACGAAGAAATGAAGCTCGACCGTGAACTTCTTCGCGCTCGCCGCATCTCAGTGAGTGACGACGAGCTTCGCGTCCACCACTCCGGCGGCGAGGTGACTCTCAGCAAAGCCGAGATCAGGCTGTTGGTGTTGGGCGAACTGCGCAACGTGCGCGTGGACTACACAGAGGGCATCAGCGGAAGGCGTGGTCAGTCGGGCAACGTGCTTGATTCATCCGAGTTTCGATCAGACGAAACGCTGCTCGATGTGTACACAGCTAGTCTTGATCAGAGCTTCCGAATCAAGTCCGATGCGTTCGACTATTCCGGATTGGTTTCGCCTCTGTCTTTTAGATCAGAGGTGAACTTCCGAGCCGCGCTGGCGGCTTTGCGTGCTGCCCTGCCTCACGCGAAAGTCGATGCCGATTTTTCTCAGATGCGAAGTTTGCTTGGACGGGCGTGGCCGGAACGAAGCCGCAATGAATCGCGCGGCATCAAGCGGTCCGGCCTGGCCTTTCGCGCAGTCGCCCAGGCCAGTGTCGTGAGCGACAACCGCGACCAATTCGATCGGTATTCGAGGCTGATGTTTCTGTCATCGATCGCGTATCGGCATCAGGGCTGACTGCCGAGACTCACGCCCAACAGATGAAAGTGGCGAAACTGACGAATGAGAAGAAAGTCATCCGTGTTGATTGTCGCGACTGCTACCCCCACGCGTCCTGATGAGATGGCTATGAGCGCATCATTGGTAAGCCGCGCGCGACCAATCTGCTCGTACCCGATTCGATGTAGAGATTCGAATCAAACAGGAGCCTCTTCATCTGGTGGCTAGACCAAATACATCGCGGATAACAACACCGCTGGTTGCAAATTCCTGGTGAGCGCGGTCAAGCTCGTCATTCGCAATTATCAAATCAAGGGCTCGATCGACAGTTTCGGTTTCCGTCCTGGCCCCAAGAATCTTTTTTGCCTTCCGGATCTTGCTTTGGTCCAGGATGAACTGTTTTCGTGCCTTTCTGCCAGTTGTCATAAGCTCTCCCGTACAGCTCCTTCGAAGTACGCCGACCTGGGCCACGTCGATCGGTCCTTTCCTTGCCCATTAGGCGTGAAGAGCCGATTATGTTCCGACCTTCTCTAGCTAATCCGAACAACTATCACCGAAGTATTGTCTTCTCCGCCTGCGGCGTTGGCCGCCACCACCAGCTCCTTAGCCGCCGCCGTCGGGTCGGGGTTCACTAGGAGGATGTCGCGAATCTGGTCGTCGCCGAGCATTCCATTCAGCCCGTCGCTGCACAGCATCAACATGTCGCCGCTCGTGAGCTTCTTCCGGATGATGTCTATCTCGATCTGCTCATCGGCGCCGATCGAGCGATAGATCACATTCCGGTACGGATGACTGCGCGCCTCGAAGCGCGAGAGGTTTCCCGTGTTCACCATCTTCTGAACGAGCGAGTGATCTTCCGTCACTTGCACGAGCACATCGCCCGACAGCCAGTAACACCGGCTGTCTCCGACATGAGCGATCGTCAGCACTTCGCCTACCACCATCGCTACCGTGACGGTCGCGCCCAACCCGCGCTCCTGCGGATGCGCAGCCGCGTAAGCCATAACCTCGCGATTCGCCGCGACTACCGCTTGCTTCAACATTTCAGTAGTGGCCATCTCGTGGCCGTTGGCGACCGCGAGCCGCAAGCCTCCGGTTTGAGTGGGCGCGGCGATCTTCTCTTCGTGCGTCGACTTTAATGAGGCCGAAATCAACTTTTCAGTCATCCACTCGGCGACCGCGCGCACGGTGACTCGCGACGCCACTTCACCGGCAGCCTCGCCACCCATTCCATCCGACACGATGTAGAGCCCTATCTGCGTCTGCACCGATTCGTAATACTGCGTCAGGTTCAACGCGAGCACGCTGTCCTCATTCAACTCGCGAATCAGACCTACGTCGGTGAAGTGACCAGCCTGCAAGACCACCGGCAGATTCAAATCGGTCAGCGCTTCGCGAAGCTCAGCTATGCTCTGAAACCGGCCGCTGGGATTTTCGGCAAGCGCGCGAGCGAGAAGCCGCTCGAAGTTCGGAAAGACAGTCGCGACCGGATAAAGCCCCGAGCCTTCACCGGCGCTCCCGCTTTCGCCCGTGAGCAGGAATTGGAGCATCGCGCCGATCGAGTAAACGTCCGATCTGACGTCGTAGACAACATCCGACCCGAACAACTCCGGCGCGGTGAAGCCGCGGCTCGGATAGATGGGCGCGTCCTCGACCGGCGTGCCTGCCTGCCGCGCGCGGTCGAAGCCGATCAGTCGCACGTGCCTCTCTTGATCCAGCACAATGCCATAGGGCTCAAACCCGTTGTAGACCCATCCATGCCGATGGAACTGCTCGGCAAGGGCGCAGAGCTGCAAGCCTATCGCCCGCGCTTCCTTTTCGTCGGTCTGATCAAAGTGAGCGATGGCCTGGCCGCTGATGTGCTCGAGAACAATGTAGACGTCGTCACCCTCGATCGAGTGCTCGATTGGCTTGAACAGGCCAAAGCGCTCGAAGGCCGGCGCGGCTTCTTCAAGCGAACCGGAAACATTGCCTTGCGCGCCGCCGGCAGGCGTGACCGGTGAAACTCCAGCGAACGGATCGTTTAAGCTCAACCGCTGCTCGATTATCGTGTGCCGCGACTCAGACGAGCCCTGAACGGCCGCCTCGTAGGCGTTGTACGTGGGAGCGGTCCACAGGAGCGACTGCACGATGAATCGCCCCGCGATCGTCTTGCCCGCCTCGCAAGCGCGCGGCGGCGCCGGCGGCTGGAGCAACGCAGAGTCGAGCTTCGAGCCGCACGTCTGGCAAAACGTGGCGTCGGGTTCGCTGTCGGCTGAACCGCAGTTGGGGCAGATATCTTCTATGTGTTTTGGTTTTTCTTCCATGGGAACGGACCTTAGGATAACACAGGCTACCTTTAGTTTGAATCTGCAAACTCGGTTTCTAGTTTTCTTTGACATGGTTTCGTCGCACTCGCTATCATCTGATTTAAGGCCCTCGATGTTAATAAACCGGGCGCACGATTCGTTTGCACAATGTGAAGCGATGCGCCAGTAAATTGATCGAG
>JBGQGO010000389.1:0-5727 GCA_041497455.1 Blastocatellia bacterium
ACTGCGGCGAAAGAACTGCTTGTGCGATTGGGCGAGAGTTTATATAAATAGCCCGATGAGAATGATTCAACGGCATCCCAGCGTGATTGCCCTCGTCCTGGCTCTCTTAGAGCTGTTCGCAGCTTCATCGATTGCTCAGCAGAAAAAGCGAGACGCTCAGTCAACTCAGCCTGAGGCGATTGTTACAGCAGAGGAAGCCGCCCAACTCGAAGCGGTCATCACAACCGACCTCGGCGTCATACGCTTCGAGTTCTTTCCCAACAAAGCTCTCAAGCACTCACAGCAATTCGTCAGGCTAGCGCGAGCCGGTTTTTATGACGGCTCCGCGTTTCACCGAGTAATCCCGCGCGGCGTCATTCAAGGCGGCGACCCGCAGCTCAAAGATCCACAAACTCCTCGCGAGCGTTGGGGCGCGGGCGCCTTAGGCCAGATCGCCGATGAGTTCAGCGATATCAAACACGTTCGCGGCACGGTCTCGGCCGTGCGCATTCCGGGTAAGCCGAACAGCGGCGGCGCGGAGTTCTTCATTTGCGCTTCGGCTCAACCACAGCTCGACGGCCAGTTCTCAGCTTTTGGCCAGGTCACCGAAGGCATCGATGTAGTCGATCGAATCTCGCTCGCGCCCACCGACAGCAACGGGTTGACCGTCGCTCCGATCAAGATCGTCAGCATCAAGATCGAACGCAAAAAGCCCGAACCGTTTAAGGATGCGAGTATCGCCCAGATGCGCAAAGAGGTTCTCTTACACACCAGTCTCGGTGACATAACGCTCGAGATGGACCCGGAGCTGGCGCCCGAACACGTGCGCAACTTTTTGAAGCTGGTGGAAAGCGGCTGGTACGATCACACTGCGTTCCATCGAATCATTCCGGGATTCGTCATTCAAGGCGGACTCGGCTCGACTCGCGCGGAGAACAAGCCGCATCCCGCGGATAAATGGGTTCACAAGCTAAAAGGCGAGTTCAGCCGCACAGCTCTTCACATTCGCGGCGCGTTATCGATGGCCCGGATGAGCGATCCCGATTCGGCGGAGACGTCGTTCTTCATCGTGCTGGGCCCGGCGACGCATCTGGATGGTAAGTACACGATCTTCGGCAAGGTGGTCGTTGGCTTCGACACGATCGAGTTGATCGAAAAAGCGGCCCGCCACGGAGAAGCGCCGGATCAACGCATCGAGCTGATTGAAGCTGCGATCAAGCAGTGAGACCGAAACGCGGTTGTTACTTCGGGAGCCCTCCAGTGAAACGCAATACCCACCGCATGCACTTATGGCCGAAGTCCACCGGCTGACAGAACATCATCGGACAGGCGCCATCGATGACGCTGATGGAGTGCTCGTCGCAGAATCTGACGGCATCGCCGGAAACGCTGGTCGCGCCTTTCCCGAATGACTGGTGCATCCAGACGCGTGAGACGCCGGCGTCCGAGCATTGACGAACGATCTCGGCAGTCAGCTCAGGCCGGGTGACGACGACGACTCCGTCGATTCCACCGGGGATCGACTTGAGATCGGGATAGCACGGATCGGTTTGGAAGGTAGCGGTATTAGGATTCACTGCGAACACCTGATAGCCCGCGTCCTTGAGTTTGTCGTAGATGAGATTGGCCGGGCTCGGCTTTGTGCGCGAGACGCCGGCTACGGCGATTCGTTTCTGATTCAGGAAGTCAGCGACCTTAGCTTCGAGTGTTAACATAGTGACCTCTCCCGATGTAGCGACGCTAATGAACGTCGGGCATCGGTATCTTGAGTGCGAGAAACTGTTCTGGCCGAGTACGTTCTCTTCGAGCACCGAAGGTCGTCTCACAACCCGCCCTCCAGCCGCTTGCGAGTCTTGTCGATCTCGGCTGCGAGCACCTTTTCATCGGGCAATGCCGTGAGGTATTCGCGAACCAACATCTTGTTGGGCAAGCCCTCGGTTGCATAACGCACCAACGCTTCGCCCTTGCCTGCGCAGAGGATGATGCCAACCGGAGGATTCTCGCCGGGCTGAACCCAATGCTCGAGGGCGTAGTTGAGATACAGATGCATCTGCCCAGCGTCGGCGTGTGTGAAGCGCCCAAGCTTGAGATCAATCACCACCAGACAGCGAAGCCGGCCGTGAAAGAGGAGCAGGTCTACGCGATACCACTCATCGTCGATCCGCAAGCGGCGCTGACGACCAATGAACGCGAAGTCGTTTCCGAGTTCAAGCAGGAATGATTCGAGGTGGCGTATGAGCGCATCTTCGAGATCGGTTTCTGAGTACTCATCACGCAGGCCGAGGAACTCGAGAACAAGCGGATCTTTGATCTCTTCGTCGGCGCTGACGGCGTCCTTGGGCTTTGGCTGCGCGCCCTTGGTGAGCATCGCGGCCTTGTTCCGCGACAGAGCGGTTCGTTCGTAGAACTGGCTGTCGATCTGCCTTGCGAGTTGGCGCACGGACCATCCGCCGCGCAAGGCCTCGGTGTGGTAGAAGTCCATTGCTTCCGGCGATCGACCGCGGCTTATCAGCAAAACATAGTCAGACCATGGGAGGGGAAAGGCTCGCGCGATGTCAGCGGAAGTGAATTCGCCAGACAGTGTCTGTCGAATCGGTGTTGAGGATTCATTCGACGCTGTCGAGAGATTTAGTGCGTCCCGGACGCTCGTAGATTTGCCCGACACCGTCGAGCGCTTCTTCAACGTCTGACCACTGGTCAATTCTCTCGACAGTGTCGAGAGAATCTTCTCAACTGGATAGGCGAGATAAAACTGTCTAAAGCGATTGACGTTCGGGTACGAGAACCCGCGGCCGAATCGCAGCGTCAGATCGACGGACAACTGCTCAATTAGTTCCTCACCGTATCCCGCTCGCTTCCTGCCTCTTTGCTCGTGCTCAACGATACGACGACCTATTTCCCAGTACGTGGCGGTCATCAGTGCGTTGACACTGCGCGCGGCAGTACGGCGTGCGGCGTCCAGCAAATCGACAACGCCGCTGAGCATGTCGTCGTACTCGCCGCGCGCGACTTGTTTCATAGATTTCGACTTTGCAACTTTCTTCTTCATTGGTCCTTAAGGCTTCTCAGCCAGCACTGCTTTGATCTCGATCATCAAGTCCGCGATGCGGTGGTCCTTCTTGAGAATATCATCGGCGAGTTGTTCCGGCGGCAGATGTTCGAAATCGACTCTCCCGCGCGGGTTCTTGCGGTCGAGGTTGCAGTTGCTGGCCAGCAACTCTTTGGCCGGCACCTTCCATGCGCGGTCGTTTTCTTTGCGCTTGTTCACCACTCGAGCTCGACGCTTCTTTGTTCGTAGAAACTCTTCATAGTCACGGGGAGGTCCAAGTCGCTAACTCTGTCAAACGCAGTATCGGCCGACTCGCCGTATCGATTCGCGATCAGTGCACGGTGACTAGCCTTTTCCTCCTGCAATCGGTCGCGAGCGGCCGAGATGAGAGGTGAGAAGACTTGCTGCATCCGGGATCGGTCCACGACGGAGAGGCCCCGCGAAGAGAGCTCAGTTCCTCCGGACTGCACGCAGTGACTGTGCTAAGCCATTGCAGAACTGCGTCAGGACGCATCGTAATCGGCAAACCGGTGCCTGCCGCAATATCGATCACTCGAGTATGCGAAACGAAGTACGCGTCAGCAACCCTTTGTCCCGCGAATTCGAAGCGACCATCGCGGAGTTGCTCAACGATTATCAACGCCTCCGCCTCTGCCGACACCTGACGCTCATGTCTGTACATCCGAGAAATCGAGCCGATATTACACGCTCACTATCGGCTGATCAAGTTAACCAACGAGGGATTAACCAACGAGGGGTCTTGTCCTCTTATTGGAACTAACTTCGTCGGAGCGTATACTCTTTACTCGCGCCGTAGCCGGGAAACTAATCCGTGTTTGATTGCGCATACGACGCAACTTCATTCAATGAGCATTCTTTCCACAAGGAGAACATCTATGATCCGAAGAGCACTCACTCTTATCCTCTCTCTGACCTTTCTCTTCTGCGTGCAGGCGTCGGCTCAGACCGTCGACGAGTTGATCAAGAAGAACCTCGACGCGAAGGGCGGCGTTCAAAAGGTCAAAGCCATCAAGAGCGTCAAACTCACCGCCAAGATCATTCAGCAGGGGCTCGAAATCCCACTCGTCATCCAGCAAAAGCGGCCCCGTTTCGTTCGAGTAGATGTAACCTTCCAAGGCAAGTCTCAGACTATGGCCTATGATGGTGAGAGCGGCTGGAAGACCAATCCGTTTCAGGGCTCCCCGGATCCCGAGAAGATCGCCGGCGATGACCTGAAGGAAGCTGAGGAGCAAGCCGACCTCGACGGCCCGCTGGTCGACTACAAAGAGAAGGGCCACAAGGTCGAGCTTGTCGGCAAGGAGGACATGGAAGGCACTTCAGTCTACAACCTGAAGCTCATACTCAAGAACGGTGACGTGCGCAACATCTATCTCGACGCCGAGAACTATCTCGAGCTGAAGGTCAACTTGAAGCGAAAGACGCCCGGCGGGGAGATCGAAGTCGATCAATACGTTGGAAACTACAAGCCGGTCAACGGAGTCTTGTTCCCCTTCTCGCTGGAGACCAAGGTGAAAGGTCAGACCGCCAACCAGATCACGATAGAAAAGATCGAGACCGATGTGGCGATTGACGATTCGGTGTTCAAGATGCCGGCAAAGCCCGCAGAGAAACCGAAGACCGAAGAAAAGAAGCCGCCCGCGCAAGAGTAGGAACCCTTTTGCCGGTGCGTGAACAAACCGCAGATCTACGCTGCGCGCCGAGCGCTGATCGTCGCTGTCCAGGACTATCAGGCTACGCCAGTCAGCGAGAATCAGCGCTTCATAATCTCCGTAGCGAAAGGAACACACCTATGCGCTCTTATTCATTGCGTATTACCTTGTTGCTTGTTCTGATCTCGGCCGCGCTAACTGCGAGCGTCGCCGCTCAAACAACAGTCAAACTCGACTCAAACAGCTTCGGCGCCATTGAAGCTCGGCACATCGGTCCAGCGACCACCAGCGGGCGCATCGCCGCCATCGACGGCGTCAACAGCGACCCGCGCATCCTCTACGTTGGGAGCGCGGGCGGCGGTGTGTGGAAGTCAATCAACGCGGGCACAACCTTCAAGCCGGTCTTCGACAAGTACACTCAATCGATCGGCGCGGTCACCGTCGATCAAGCTCACCCCGAAACTGTCTGGGTTGGCACTGGTGAGTCGTGGACTCGCAACAGCGTGTCGATGGGAACGGGGGTGTACAAGACTACTGACGCCGGCGACACCTGGAAGTTTGTGGGGCTCGAAGACTCGGAGCGAGTCGCTCGCATCGTCGTCGATCCCAAGAACTCCGATGTAGTGTATGTCGCCGCCACCGGTCATCTGTGGAACAGCAACGAACAGCGCGGCGTCTACAAGACTACCGACGGCGGCAAGAGCTGGCAGCGCGTGTTGTACGTCGACAAGGACACAGGCTGCTCGGATATCGCGATCGATCCGCAGGAGCCCAACATCGTCTACGCGGGTATGTGGCAGTTCCGCCGCTCGCCATATTTCTTCACGTCGGGTGGACCGGGCAGCGGGTTCTACAAGAGCACCGATGGCGGCAAGAACTGGAAGAAGTTGGCGAAAGGCCTGCCCGAAGGCGAGCTTGGGCGAATCGCCATCGCAGTCGCGCCAACACGGCCGAATGTGGTCTACGCAATCGTCGAGGCGAAGAAGAGCGCGCTGTACCGCTCGGAAGACCTTGGCGAGACGTGGACCA
>JBGQGO010000390.1:0-5722 GCA_041497455.1 Blastocatellia bacterium
AACCCTCCTTGGTGATTCTGGAGGCCCCGGAATCGCTCTAGGCCTGACAGACATATCCGCATGATTCCTCTTCGAAGGACGGCGAGTCTTTCTGCTTGGGCCTCACCAGTGGTTTTGTAAAAGACGAAACCTTAATCGGCATTCTTGCCGCGGGTGAACTCAATCGTTAACCCTCAATCAAATCGCATAGTCCAGTCCGGTGAGGATTCTCCATTCCTCCACCATTTTTTTGAAAGAGCCGCCCGACTGTGGCCGGAGCGGACGGCTGTCGATGTTCCACCAGGAATCGGGCGGCCTGAGCGGCGATTGATCAGCTACCGGGAACTCGAACACCAGGCTGACGCCCTGGCTTGTTTTCTTGGCACCTTTGTAACCGGTGAGTCCGTTGTGGCGATTCTTCTTCCCAGGCGCAGCGAGCATCTCTACAGCAGCCAGTTGGCGGTGCTCAAAGCCGGCGCCGCTTACACCTGCATCGATCCCGCTTTTCCAGATGAGCAGTTGCGCGACATCCTCAAAGATTCTGAGGCTGTGGCGTTGCTAACCAACGACGAAGGTCTTGCTTGTACCGCGCGCTCAGGGTTCGCGCGTGAGCGAGTGATCGATGTCTCGCAGTTGATTAGTCAGGCTGGCAGCGCGATCGCTGCTCCGCCAGTTCCCTCCTGGCTCTCACCGAGCAGCCTGGCCTACATCATTTACACATCGGGCACGACGGGCCGGCCAAAGGGCGTCATGATCGAGCACGCCGGCATTTGCAATCTCATCCGCGCGGACCTCGACGAGTTCGATATCTCTCCCGGCGATCGAGTCGCTCAGAGCTCATCTCCCGCGTACGATTCCTCACTCGAAGAAATCTGGCTCGCTTTCGCCGCCGGGGCAACTGTCGTGGTGATGGACGACGACACTGTGAGACTGGGGCCGGACCTGGTCCCCTGGCTTCGACGCGAACGCGTCACCGTCCTGTGTCCTCCTCCCACGCTTCTTCGAACCACCGGCTGCGGTGACCCCGAGGCAGCGCTGCCGGAACTGTCGCTCCTCTACGTCGGCGGCGAGCCATTGCCCAGTGATGTTGCCGAACGCTGGGCACGCGGCCGCCGGCTGGTGAATGGCTACGGGCCGACCGAATGCACGGTGACCGCGTTGCGGGGGAGAATCACAGAAGGCGAGCCGATCACGATCGGGCGCCCCGTTCGCGGTCTTCAAGCGTGGGTGTTGGATGAGTCACTCGACGAAGTTAGTGATGGCCAACTGGGCGAGCTTTGTCTTGGCGGCATCGGTCTTGCGCGAGG
The DNA here is from genome assembly GCA_041497455.1 of Blastocatellia bacterium. Classification (GTDB taxonomy): domain Bacteria; phylum Acidobacteriota; class Blastocatellia; order UBA7656; family UBA7656; genus Onstottus_A. The sequence continues at coordinate 1,287 of JBGQGO010000390.1, forward strand.
CTATCGCAATCGGCCTGAATTGACCGGCGAGAAGTTCCCGGTACATCCGCGACTGGGACGGATCTACCGGACGGGCGACCTTGCTCATCGCGATCCTGACGGCCGCTTCTTTTACGACGGCCGCATAGATTCGCAGGTCAAGCTGCGCGGCTATCGCGTCGAGCTTGAAGCGATAGAAGCGCGCCTCGCCGAGTGCGGAGGCGTGCGCGAAGCGGCGTGTCGTGTTCAACAAAACGGCTCGCAACAGATGCTCGTGGCATTCATTGTTTCCGATGATGGCCACGACCCTCAGTTCTTCGATACTCTCAAAGCCTCATTGATGAAGTCTCTGCCGGCTTACATGGTTCCAAGCCGCTTCGCGTTTCTCCCCGAGCTTCCGACGACCGTCGGAGGAAAGCTGAACCGGAATCAGCTTCCCCGCCTCGAATCTCAATACCGCGATCTGAGAAACCAAACGGTTGCGCCGCGCACTTTGACGGAAGAAAAAATGGAGATGGCGTTCAGAGAGATCCTTCGTCTGCGGGACGGCGTCGACATTCACGACGATTTCTTCCGCGATCTGGGCGGCGATTCGCTCAATGCCGCCGAGTTGATCTCCCTGCTGAGAGACGAGCCGTCCACCGCCTGCATCACCGTCCGCGATCTCTACGAAGCGCGCTCCGTGGCGGAATTGTCCAAACGTGCGAATGCCGACGCGAGCGTCGAGGTCGAGGTTGAAGAAGAGTCGGCCCAGCCATCAGGAAATCCGCTTTTGGCGACCAGCATCCAGATCACATGGATTTTCATCGGTGTCTTCCTGGTGTCGTCAGCCGCTTATGTAGCAGCCTTTGACGCAATGCCCGCTCTGATGCGCAGCCTCGGCCTGATCCCGTTCCTTCTGTTGAGTCCGCTGCTTCTCTTCGCAGCTTTGGTAGCCTATACACCCGTTGCAATTCTGCTGGCTGTGCTCGTCAAGAAACTTCTGATTGGACGCTACCGTCCGCTGCGAGCGCCGGTTTGGGGGAGCTTCTACGTGCGGAACTGGATGGTCCAACAAACCGTGCGAATAGTGCCGTGGCGGCTGTTGCTGGGAACGGGTTTTCAGCTCGCGGTGCTGCGTGCTCTTGGGGCACGAATCGGCCGCCGTGTTCACATTCATCGTGGCGTCAATCTTCTGCAAGGTGGCTGGGACTTGCTCGAGATCGGCGATGACGTAACGCTCAGTCAGGACGCCGCTGTTCGGCTTGTGGACTTCGACGATGGATACGTTGTCGTCGGTCCCGTCTCTATCGGCGACGGCAGCACGTTAGATGTGCGAGCCGGCGTAAGCGCAAACACGATACTCGAGCCGGAAGCGTTTCTCACCGCTCTGTCGTCCTTGCCGAGCGGGGGCCGCATTCCTCGAGGCGAACGATGGGATGGCATCCCAGCCAGGCCGGCGGGTCAATCGGCGCCTCGGCCACACTCGCCCGACGGAGAGCGAATCATCTCACCCTTCTGGCATGGAGTCGCGTTAATTCTGGCGCGATTCGGATTGTGGATGGTCCTCGCGCTCTGCGTGGAATTGCCGACCGTCGCCTTGGCGCTCTTGAATAAAGTAGACGCCGAGGACCTGCTGAGCTGGCTGTTCAGTCCTTCGCATAGTCTTTCATTGTTCTTCGCCGCTTTTCTAATGGTGACCCTTCCGGTGCCGTTCACGGTGGCGATTGAAGCTTTAGCTGTGAGAGGAATGGGAAGGGTTCGCGCCGGCGTAATCAGCCGCTGGAGCTTGTCCTACGCGCGAGTCTGGTTGAAAACACAGATCGTTCAGTCGGCGGGCCAGTGGCTCAGCGGCACGCTGTTCTGGCCAATGTGGCTCAGGCTCGCGGGAATGAAGGTAGGACGCGGATGCGAGATCAGCACGATCATCGACGTCGTTCCCGAGCTCATCGAGATTGGCGACGAGAGCTTTTTCGCCGATGGGATTTATCTTTGCGGGCCTCGCGTTCATCGAGGGACGGTGACGCTCGCGCCAACACGGCTCGGGAAGAACACGTTCCTGGGGAATCATGCCGTTGTACCCGGCGGCCAACGGCTGCCCGACAATGTTCTGATCGGCGTTTGCACTGTAGCGGATGATACGACTATTCGCAGCGGCACCGCCTGGTTCGGCCATCCGCCCTTCGAGCTGCCGCGGCGTGAAGCCGCCGGCTTCGATCGCCGGCTGACCCACGAACCGTCGTTGATTCGCTACCTGGACCGGGTGTTTTGGGAGCTGCTGCGCAACGGACTCCTGGTGGTTCCTTTGATGGTCCTTCCCTTTTGGTTCAGGCTGCTGGCTGCGGCTCAACCGTCGGTTTCCTCACCCGTCTTCTTCCTGTTCGTTGTGCCTTTAGTTACCCTGGGGATGGTTGCCTTCTTCTGTCTCCTGGTCCTTGCGCTCAAGTGGGGGCTGCTGGGACGGGTTCGTCCAGGCATGCACGCGTTCTGGTCCTGCTGGTCCAGCCGCTGGGATTTTCTTTACGTAGCCTGGGGATTCTATGCGAGCGGCGCACTCTCGGTGTTGGAAGGGACCTTACTGCTCTCGTGGTATCTGAGAGCAATGGGCGTCAAGATAGGTCGCAGAGTGATCCTGGGAGGCGGCTTCTCTCAAGTCGTCGATCCCGACATGCTCCAGTTCGAGGACGGAGCTACTGTGAACTGTCAGTTCCAGGCTCACACGTTTGAAGATCGAGTCCTCAAGATTGATCGAGTGAGGATTCGCCGCCGTGCGACAGTCGGAAGCGCCGCGGTGTTGCTCTATGGCGCGGACATTGGCGCGTGTGCTCACGTCGCGCCGCATAGCGTAGTGATGAAGCGCGAGAGTCTTCTCCCCGGTCGTTCTTATGCCGGTTGCCCGACCCATCCGGTAACGGCCAGAATTGATTGGCTAGCCGATACTGAGGGCAGAGCTCCGGCGCGTGGTCCAAGATCCATCAACCGGGCCGTATGGTCAGTATGGACACGAAAGCCCAATTGACTATAATGTCTAGAGGGATTGAAGAGGTGCTCAATGGAACGCAGGCGATGCGAAAAGTGCGGCCAGGTCATTCAAGCCTCCACGGTGATCGACCCCCAGACCGAATATTGTGCTCACCGCTCCAAGAGAAGTGGTCGCCACAACACGCTAAGAGCTATGCCTGTCTCCAACGATGAGTTCGACTCAGTGGTGAAAGCGCACACCGATACTCTCGGCGAGCTTGCGGCGGAGTCTGACGCTCTCCTGGCACGAATGCAGACGCGGAAAGCCAGAAGAGGCACGAAGGCCGCCTTCAACGCTTCGCCCGCCGAACTCGGACGTGCGGCTCTCGAAGCCGCACGGAAGCGGCGTTAGACCAACCGGCTCACATTGCCGCATTTAAGTGACTTAGCGCTTTCATCATAGCCTTCCAATCAATATCTACAATGTTACCTTAGCCTTTTGTTCGTATCTTATTGAAGAGATTAGGTTCTCCATCATCCGATCATTAGAGCTAATGATCTACTTTAGCCATCCTGTTGAGAGCTATGATATAAACCGTCCCGTAGGCGAGCCGGGAACGCGCTTCTTGACTCACTCCAACGAAGTTCACGTATGAGTTCCCCACGGAAGCCACGACTTCATGTTCTTGCCGGTGTCAATGGGGCGGGCAAGAGCAGCATAGTCGGGGCGGAATTTCGAAAGAAGGGTGCTGAATACTATAACCCTGATGAGGTTGCCCGAAGACTAATGACGGGTGATCCGGCGCTTTCGCAGGCGGACGCCAATGCTGTAGCCTGGCGCGACGGGGTGAGACTGCTTGAGCGGGCCATCGAAGAACGCTTGGATTTAAATTTCGAGACAACCCTCGGCGGCAACACGATCCCGCGTCTGCTCAAACTAGCGGCATCGCAAGGCATCGACGTTTATGTCTGGTACGCGGGTCTTTCCAGTCCGGAGCTTCATATCAAACGTGTGCGCGATCGTGTGAACCGGGGTGGCCACGACATTCCCGAAGAACATATTCGCCGGCGCTACGAACACAGCCGCCTGAATCTAATCGAACTTCTGCCCGGCCTCACAGCCTTGCGCGTTTACGACAATAGCGCCGATGCAGATCCCGCCGCCGGCCGCACGCCGATGCCCGTGCTAGTGCTGCACATGGAGCGGGGGAAGATTCTCAAACCGCGCGACCTCTCGAACACGCCGAACTGGGCGAAGCCAATTGTCGCCGCCGCCGTCAAGTTGAGCCTTGGGTGAAAGCGTGGCCCGGGACCAGTGCCACGCCCGCTGTTCCACAGCGCCGACATTGGCTCTCGCGCTCGCGAGGCCGGCGGGTCTGAACACCCTACCCGCTCGCGCTAGAGGTTCGCTCTTCGCGGAACTTCACGATTTGCTCGAAAGTGCGTTTGATGTCGTCCGCCGTGATCACAACGAGGTCGCCTTTGCGCGCATGTCGCAGCGCTTGATCGAGCGCTTC
>JBGQGO010000391.1:0-5714 GCA_041497455.1 Blastocatellia bacterium
CGATTCGGCGTCCGTCAGGAGCGTAGGCTGTTGCGAAGCGACTGATTTGATCTTCGCTCAATCCTACTGTTGGAATCCCATCGACGATGCCGATCGTTGCCGGCGTCACACCGCGCTGTCGTATGGCTTCTTCACAAGCCAGAGCCGTCTCGAGATTGAGCGGGTGAGGAAGGCCGTGCGCAATAACTGTCGATTCGAGCGCAACAACCGGCGTCTGTTCGTCGAGGGCTCGGCTGACGTGCTCCCCTAATTGAATCTCACTTCGTGATGATTGCTTCATATGAGTCAATGGCGCCCCGGCAATCCTATACAACGCCAATCCCAAGTAACAAGCGGCGTATTTTCTATTTTCTATTTTCGATTTGTGATTTGTTATTGCCCGGACCCTTCCGGGTTCAATAACAAATCACAAATAGAAAATAAAAAATAAAAACTCCGTCGCTCATCCCGCTTCCACAGCAAGTGTCGGCGCGGTTATACTCTTGCTCCACGCAGCAAGCAGAATGAGTATTTCCTAAGGGAGGAACGTGGATGGCGGCGGAAAAAGTGCTGGCGCTGATACTAGGCGGAGGCGCCGGTCAGCGCTTGTATCCACTTACAAGGCAGAGAGCTAAGCCTGCCGTTCCGTTGGGTGGCAAGTACCGCTTGATCGACATTCCGGTTTCCAATTGCATCAACTCGGACGTACACCGCATCTTCATATTGACGCAATACAACTCGGCGTCGCTCAACCGGCACATCGCGCGAACGTATCGCTTCAGCCGTTTCACAAACGGATTCGTTGAGATTCTCGCGGCTGAGATCACCCCGGAACGGCCCGACTGGTTTCAGGGGACTGCCGACGCCGTGCGCCAGAGCCTGCATCATCTGAACGATTACAAAGGCGACACGATACTGGTGCTGTCGGGCGACCACCTGTACAAAATGGACTATCGCGAGTTCATCGCTCGGCACCTTGAGACTGGCGCGGACGTGACAATCTCGATGACTGCCGCGCGCGCGGAAGAAGCTTCCGAATTCGGGCTGGTCAAAATCGACAACACCGGCCGTGTTATCGAGTTCAGCGAGAAGCCCAAAGGCGAAGCGCTTGAAGGCATGCGGGTCGACACTACTCGACTCGGGCTTACACCTGAACAGGCCGAGCGGCGGCCGTTCCTGGCTTCGATGGGGATCTATGTCTTTCGCAAAGACGTTCTCCGGCAGTTGCTTGTAGAAGAGATGCCCAAAGCGGCAGACTTCGGAAAGGAAATCATTCCGGAAGCTCTGTCCCGCCACAACGTCCAGGCTTATTTGTTCGACGGCTATTGGGAAGACATCGGAACGATCGGCGCATTTTATCGCGCGAACATCGAGATGACTTTGCCGCTGCCCCCGTTTAACGTTTTCGACTCAGATGCTCCGATGTACACGCGGCCGCGCTATCTGCCCGGCTCGAAGCTGCTTGATTGCCACATCGAAAGCTCAATCATAACCGAAGGCTGCATCATTAACGGCGCCACGATCAAGGACTCAATCATCGGGATTCGCAGCCGCATCGAGCATGGCACGCGGCTCGAAGGAGTGCTGATGATGGGAGCCGACTTCTACCAGAATCTCGACGAGCTGCAAGCGGACATCGATCGAGGCTATCCGCGAATCGGTGTCGGCGCAAACTGCTTCATCCGCCGCGCGATCATCGACAAGAACGCGCGCATCGGAGCGGGCGTTCAGATACTGAATGAAGCTCGCCAAACGGAGCTTGACGGCGACGGCTTCTTCATTCGCGATGGGATCGTGATCATCCCAAAGACTGGCGTGATTCCGGATGGCACTGTCATCTAGTGGCGTGTAACAGACACTTCGCAAGTACAGAAGTGGCATCCGCGTAAATCCGCCGCAGCAGTGCATGGAGTTCAGGCTTTAGCCTGGTATTTGCCTTTATGGATTCCCTCGATCAAAAGACCAGGCTAAAGCCTGAACTCCATGCACTGATCCGACGGATTTGCACGGACTTCTTGCCGATTTGATCAATAGCCTATGTCACTGCTAACCGAAAAAAGTGAGGAACGAATGCAAACACTCCGAATATCCCTTCTGCTCACCGCGCTGGTGTTGATGATGACAGGCGCGGCCGGGGCTCAGGCGCGTGGGCTTCAGAGCAGCGACCTGTTGAAGCTTCGTTCGGTTGGCGAAGTGAAGTTTTCGCCTGATGGTTCGCGTCTCGCCTACACTGTGATCAACAACGACGGACCCGCGCGGCCATACTCGCAGCTCTGGATAATGACGGTTGCCGACGGCAAGTCGATCAGGCTCGGCGGCGAGAAGGAAGGCTCATCGAATCCGGAGTGGTCGCCCGACGGGCGATCGATAGCCTACGAAGGAAGACTTGGCGATAAGTCGGAACTCATCGTCGCGAACGCTGACGGGTCGAACGCAAGGTTTCTTTCACAAGTTCAAGGGACCAACAACCCGCTTCCTTCAACCGGCAAGAGCATCACCTGGGCGCCTGATGGCAAGCGCATCGCGTTCGTCACGTCAGTTCCCGGCCCCGAGACTCAAGACGCGACCGGCGATCCGGTCGTGATCACCCGCTATCTGTACAAGCCTGACGACAGCGAAGGCTTTACTCGATTCAACGACAATCGCCGGCTGCACATCTTCGTTGTGGATGTCGCAAGCGGCCAGGTCAGGCAGTTAACCAATGGCGATCACCACGAACACTCGATTGACTGGTCTCCAAACGGCGAAGAGATCGTTTTCATTTCGAACCGCGAACCAAACGAAGACCAGTTTTTCAACTACGACATCTTCACGTTGAAAGTCTCAGACGGATCGATGCGGCGGTTGACCTCGACCGAGAGCGCTGAGTATCGCCCGCGCTGGTCGCCCGACGGAAAGGCCATCCTCTACCAAGCGACCAAGCGCGGCCTGACGGATCTCGAGACCACGATGGAAGACACGCACATCTGGTTGATCAACGCGGATGGAAGCAACCGCCGCGAGATCAGTTCGATGATCGATAACCGGCAAGGTGCGCCGGCGTGGTCCGCCGACGGCAAAGCTGTCTACTTCACAGTGCAAGACCGTGGCAATGTGCGGTTGTATCGTCTGGCTGTCGAAGGCGGAACGCCCGAAGTCGTCATCGCCGATCGCGGATCGGTAGGAGCGTGGTCGCTCGCGATGGACAACTCGATCGCCTATTCATTCGCCAGTCCGGCTGATTTTGCGCAGCTCTTTGTAAAGAGCGGCGCCGCTGCCGCGAAGAAGATTACCAACCTTAACGCGGACGTGCTCGGGGGCAAGCAGATCGCCGAGGTCGAGTCGTTTACCTTCATCAGCAACGACAACAAGTACACGATCGAGGCTTTTCTCACCAAGCCTCTCGGGATGACCGCAACCTCGAAGCACCCGCTGATCGTTAACATTCACGGCGGCCCGCACGGCCAGCAAGGCCCGGCTTTCAACTTCAAACATCAAGTCTACGCCGCGCGCGGGTGGGCGACGTTGCTGGTGAACTATCGAGGCTCGACCGGCTATGGCCAGGCGTTCACCGACGCGGTGTTCGGAGATCAGAACGGCAACGAAGCGCAAGACGTGATCTATGGTCTGAGCGCGGCGATGCGACGCAATCTATGGATCGATCGCGACCGACTGGGCGTGGAAGGCGTGAGCTACGGCGGGCAACTGACCAACTGGCTGATCACCCAGACTAGGATCTTCACGGCGGCGATTCCCATCGCGGGGATCTCGAATCTGATCAGCTACAACTACATGACTTATTACAATCAGTACGAGCAGATGGAATTCGGGATCTTTCCGCATCAGGGTAATATGATGGACGTGTTGTGGGAGCGTTCGGCGTTGAAGCATGTGGCGAAAGCCAGGACTCCAACTATGCTGATGCACGGAGAGAACGACAACGACGTGCCTATCGCAGAAGCCGAGCAGTACTACATTGCGCTTAGAGACGTTGGCGTCGAAGCGATCATGGTTCGGTACCCGCGCGAAGGTCACGGCATTCGCGAATCGAAACATGTAGTTGACTCGATCGACCGTTGCATTAACTGGTACGTGAAGCATTTTCCGGCGGCACAGTAAGAGAGAAGGATGAGTAGCGTGAGTTCACCGGCAGACAACTATTGGCCTGAGCCCTGCGCCTCGTGCAACGGCACAGGGAAGTATCCGGGTCGCATCCTTTCTGATCAGTTCAATCTGGAGGCGCTGAGTGCACAGCATCGTGAGTTCGTCGCACAACAAATCGCGGATCTCTCGGCGAATTGCGTAGTCTGCGGCGGCCAAGCTCTCGTTCTAGTCCTTCAGCCCTCGCGGAAGTGTCGTCAATGCGGAGGAGGGGGCAGGTCACTTGCGATGCGCTGCTTGCACTGCAAAGGCACGGGATGGATGTTCGTTCAGAAGGAACAAGCCGGATTTCTCAGATAGACTGACTGAGCAGCAATGCGCAGCTCTCAGCCGGCCGGCCGCTTGACTGACTGAATATGCCGCTGTAATTACATCGTAGGCTATGAAGACTCGTATCATAAGAATCGGCAACTCGCAGGGAGTTCGCATTCCGAAGGCCTAAACTGGAGCAGAGCCGTCTCGGCGAGCAGGTCGTGCTTGAGGTCCAGAACAACGAAATCGTCATACGCTCTGCGCGCCGGCCCCGGCAAGGCTGGGCAGAGGCTGCTAAGGCAATGGCGGCGCGAGAAGAAGACGAACTGCTGGACCAAGGCTTTTCACACACCAGTTGGGATGAGGAAGAGTGGGAGTGGTAGCGAAACGCTTTGCGCGCCCGCTGAACCGCAGCGTTGCGGTACCATTCGGGAGAGAGCGGTGATGAAGAAGTCCCTTCAAGTTTTTCTTGGCTTGTTCGGCATAACGGCAATCTTCATTGCGTCGCTACACATTGTCCTTGGCCCCTCAGCGATACCGGGATCTATTCCTGTCAATGCCACGATGGACAGTGAAGATCGTTTTTACGCTACGTTATTTGCGGCCTACGGGGTGGCTCTTCTCTGGTGCATTAAAGACATTGAACGAAAAAGGATGGTTGTCTATGTTCTGGCGCTCACGTTCTTTATCGGTGGGCTGGCGCGCCTTGTTTCAGTGGCCGCAGTTGGTTTACCCAATACCTTTTTCATCGCAATGACTGTGCTTGAGTTGCTCATTCCTTTCTTCATGGTATTCATGCAGTCGCGAATTTCGAAGAACGCAGTCGCAGGTGTTAGCCGTTCTTGACGAGGATGTTCGCTCCATGATCTTTGCGCTACTCCCGCAACGTTGCCACTGATGCGAATCTGGCTTTCAAAGAGCAGCGAAGTTCCTCTGCGCGAGCAGCTCGCGACGCAGATCCTTCTCGGCATCGTAAGCAACGATCTCAAGCCCGGCCAGAAGCTCCCAAGCACCCGCGAACTCGCGCGACGCTATGACATTCACTCGAACACCGTGAGCGCGGCCTTTCAGGATCTGGAGCGGCGAGGGTGGGTCGAGTTTCGCAAAGGAAGCGGCGTCTACGTTCGCGAGCGCAGTGTCGATGCGGCAACCGATCCGAAGCTTGAACTTGATCAGTTGATCTCGACGCTGCTTCAGGTGGCGCGTGAAAGAGGCCACTCGCTCGGCGAGATTCAAACGAGGGTAAAGCGCTGGCTCGAGACTCAACCACCCGATCACTTCCTGGTCATCGAACCCGACGAAGAGATGCGCGACATCTTGATCGCTGAGATCAAAGAAGCGAC
>JBGQGO010000392.1:0-5709 GCA_041497455.1 Blastocatellia bacterium
CAACCTCGGCGACATGCCGCTCGACCTTCGGCACCGAGTCAACTACGACCATCCCGACGCTTTCGACACCGAGTTGCTCATAAACCACCTCGACGCCCTGCGCGCCGGTGAGAGCATAGAGCAGCCGATCTACGATTATCCGACTCACGCGCGCAGGGCCGAGACGATTCACGTCGAGCCGCGGCCGGTGATCATCGTTGAAGGCATTCTGGTCTTCGTGAACTCGCAGATGCGCGGGTTGATGGACCTCAAGATATTCGTCGACACCGATGCCGACATTCGTTTCATACGGCGGCTCGATCGCGACGTACACGAACGGGGGCGCTCGGTCGAATCGGTCATCACCCAATACACGACTACGGTGCGGCCGATGCACCTTCAGTTCGTCGAACCCTCGAAGCGCTACGCGGACATCATTATTCCCGAAGGCGGCTTCAACGACGTCGGGATCGATTTGATCACCGGAAAGATCAAGTCATTCCTTGGAGCGTCAGCCGAGCAGGACGTGATGCCCATTCGATCAGACGCGAGTGACAGTGGGCGCCCGGAGTTTCCGAGCTAATCGAGATCACGATGGGGAAGGGAAGCAGTGTTGCAATGATAAGCGACGATGAATTGATCGCTCAGGCGAAGGACGCGCGCCGCTGGGCTCACGCGCCTTACTCGAATTTCAGCGTGGGAGCAGCGCTGCTCAGCTCGGACGGACGGGTGTTCACGGGCTGCAATGTCGAGAACTCGACCTACGGTCTCAGCATGTGCGCCGAGCGAGTCGCGATCTTCAAGGCGATCAGCGACGGCGCCCACGAGATCGCAAGAGTTGCCGTGGTGACCGATCACGAACACCTCGCGCCGCCGTGCGGGTGCTGCCGCCAGATGATCTGGGAGTTCGCTTCGGACGAGACAGAGGTGATTCTGGCGAATCTCTCGGGTGATGTTCGCACATATCGAATAAGAGACCTGCTGCCTGAGGCGTTCGACGCTCGATACCTTGAAGGTGTAAGCTAGCGAGCACTTCCTGGGTATCTTTCTGCGGGAGAGAATCGGAATGAGCAATGAGGACTTCGAACGCCAGATGGCGTTTTTTCTGGAACAGCAGGCAAGGTTCGACGCGAACTTGGCGAAACAACAAGAGCGGGACGCCGAGGCTTGGGCGAAACAACAAGAATACGACGCCCAGGTGAAAGCGCGTTTGGACAAGACCGATCGCCAGATAGCGGAGTTGGTGGGATTCACGGGCATCTTGAGAGACGCGCTCATCGGCCTTACGCACCACGCGGAACGTCACGACCGGGAAATGGCTGATCTGGTTGCACGAGGCAAGGAAACCGACGCAAGGCTGAACGCTCTCATGCTTGTTGTCGAGCGTCACCTCAGCAGTCATCAGTAGAACCACCATCTTGAATCACCGCTGCGTAGCGGTGTGAAGGTCGAAGGCAGCGTCGAGACAGAATGGTCCTGACGCTACGCTACCGTTGCGCGTTTAGGCTGCGGTCTGGTCGGACGCTACCCTGGAGGGGATCTCTTGAGAAAGACTCTCACGTTCAGCATTCTAGTTCTCATCCTGATTCTTGACGTTGTCCATTCCAGCGGACGAACGGCCTTGCGAGTCGATATCATCATCCGCGGCGCAACCGTCGTCACGATGGACGGCTCTTCGCGTGTGATCGAGAACGGCGCGGTTGCTGTTAAGGGCGAACGCATAATCGCAGTCGGCGCCACGTCCGACATCGCTGCGAAGTACTCTGCCGCCCGCACAATCAACGCTGCCGGCGAAGTCGTGATGCCTGGCCTGATCAACACACACACCCACGTGCCGATGGTTTTGTTCCGAGGGATCGCCGATGATCTGGTGCTGATGGAATGGCTGCAGAAGTACATCTTTCCCGCTGAAGCGAAGAACGTCGATGAGCAGTTCGTCCGGTGGGGCACACGGCTCGGCTGTCTCGAGATGATTCAAGGCGGGACGACGACGTATGTCGATATGTACTACTTCGAAGACGCGATCGCCGATGAGACCGCGCGGGCGGGGATGCGAGCTGTGCTTGGCGAGACTCTGATTGACTTTCCCGCGCCCGACAACAAGACCTGGGATGCAGGCATGGCATACATGGAGAGGTTCGCAACGAAGTGGAAAGGTCACGCGCTGATTACTCCGGCGATTGCTCCGCACGCGGCGTACACGGTGTCAACCGATCACCTGAAGCAAGCACATTCGTTCTCGGAGCGGTTCGGCGTTCCGCTGCTCATTCACGCTGCTGAAGACCCTGCCGAGGTCAAAACGATTCAGGAACGGTACGGCTCAAGCACAGTTGCTTATCTGGAGCGCATAGGCTTGCTGGATGAAAGAGTGATCGCGGCGCATATGATTTGGCCGACTAGCGACGATATCGGCACGCTTGCGAAGCGGAGGGTAGGGGTTGCGCACTGTCCCCAGTCAAACATGAAACTGGCCGGGGGAGCCGCTCCTGTGCCACAGATGCTCAAAGCGGGAGTAGCGGTCGGACTCGGAACGGACGGCGCGGCATCCAACAACGACTTGAGTTTGTGGGAAGAGATGGACACGGCGGCGAAGCTTCACAAGTTGACTTCAAAGGACCCGACGGTGATCAACGCTCGCGAGGCGCTCGAGATGGCGACCATACGCGGCGCGCGAGCGATTCATCAGGACAAGGAGATTGGCTCGCTCGAAGCCGGCAAACGCGCTGACCTGATAATCGTTGGAATGGACAGCGTTCACCAGACGCCGCTTTACAACGTTTACTCGCAGCTCGTGTACGCGACTAAAGCGTCGGATGTTGAAACGGTAATGATCAACGGCAGAGTGGTGATGCAGAATCGACGAGTGTTGACGATCGACGAACGATCGGTGCGCTTGAAAGCTAACGAGTATCGCGACCGAATTCGAAAGAGCGTCAGCACTCAATAGCGCTCAGGGCGCCGGGCTCCCGGCGATCGTGCGGGCGAAGCTTCCACAGGACAATCAACAACAGCCAAAACATCACGAAGGTCAAAAGTCTTTCGACGTGCAACCCAAGAAACCCGGCGGGATTCGCCGCCAGGCTTTCGCTGCTGAGATGAAGCCGTTCGGTCAGCAGGCCGGGAATGCTAACCGAAAACAGCCCGAGCGCCGCCACGCCGATGAGGCCAACTTTCCGGCTCTCGCCCCGTATTATCAGATCGAAGAAGACCGCCGCCGGAAGTACGCATATCACCGCGTCGTAGATTCGATGATACACAAACCAGAGGGTGAAGAACGTTAGAATGGCGAGATGAAACCCCTCGCAGCGCGGCCTCTTCCAGAAAACGAATCCAACGACAAGCGCCGCGGCGAAGATAATCGCGATGTTCAAGCTGTTGGCGAGACCCTCGTTCTCCGTCAATGCGAAAAGCAGCGGCCCGATCTCAGTCACGCCGGCGAAGATCGCGTCGTGTGTAGGCGACGACTGGAGCATCGTGCTAACGTAGTCCTTCGTCACATCGAACGGCGATAATCCGAGACGAAACGCGAACGCCACCGTTAACGCCGCCACAGTCAGGACGGCCGCGCCCGCGATCTTCCACTCCCTCCTCCAAATCAGGTACACGGCGAACAGAAGGGTCAACGGGTACTTGCAAAAAGACAAGCCGAGAAGGAATCCCGCGAGAACGGCCGCGCCTCGCTTCCACGCGAGCAATGCCCCGAGCAGCAGCGCCGTGATAATCAAGCTTAGCTGCCCGTTGCGCACCGTGACCCGAAACGGGGCCCAGCAGATGACCAGCGCGGCGAGATAAAAATGCGCCTTCGCGGGCCAGGCGCTCCCGAACAGCCGCTTCACCAGAAGAAGAATCGCGGCGGTCGCAACCAGATTCACGAGCACAAAGATCGCTCGCAGGTGAGCGAACGAGAGAAGCGCGAACGGCGCGAACAAGACGGGGGCGAATGGAGGAGGCCCTAAGAGCGCACGCTTCCCGTTCAGATCGACTCCGGTGAGCCATGCTCGACCGATGTACTGAAGGGTGGCGAGGTCCTTACCTCCATCGAGCGCAGTGACTACTGTATAGACGAGTGAGATGGTCGACAGAAGAACGAGGAGAGTCTCGGCGGCCGCAATCAGCCGCGGTCGTTTTTTCGAAGTCTCGGACGAGGAATTCACTATGATTCGTCTAGAACTCTGAGGATGGCTGAATCAAAACTTTGCCGGGCGTGCCCCCATCTTCACAGTCCCAGCTTCGGCCAGAGCTGATCTACTCTCCGCTTAACCTCTTCGCTCATCTTGATTTCTTTCGGCCACGGGCGATCGAAGCCTTCTGACTTCCACTTGCGCGTTCCGTCTATACCCATCTTCGATCCGTAATTCGGGAGCCGTGATGAGTGATCCAATTGATCGACCGGACCAGCCATGAATTGAATGTCACGCTCCGGATCGATGTTGTTAAGCACTCGCCACGCTACTTCATTCAAGTCGCGAACGTCTGTGTCGTTGTCAACGATGACTATGCACTTGGTGAACATCGCCTGAGGCAGCGACCAGATTCCGTTCATGATCTTGCGCGCGTGTCCCGGATAGTCTTTTCTGATCGATACGATCATCAAGTTGTGAAACACTCCCGCGAACGGCATGTGATAGTCCGCTACCTCGGGGAACTGGCGCTGCATAAGCGGAAGGTATATGCGCTCGATCGCTTCGCCCATCCAGCAGTCTTCCTGCGGAGGCTTGCCGACGATGATCGTCTGATAGATCGGCTTCTTGCGATGAGTGATGCAGGTAACGTGAAAAACCGGGAACTCGTCTTCAAGCGAGTAGTAGCCGGTGTGATCGCCGAACGGCCCTTCGGTCCTAAGCTCTTCGGTATCGACGTAGCCTTCCAGCACGATCTCAGCGTTAGCCGGAACCTCGACATCGACGGTTTCGCATTTCACCATCTCGACCGGTTTCTCGCGCAAGAAGCCGGCGATCATCATTTCGTCCAGGTCTTCTGGAAGCGGCATGATGGCCGAGAACACTGTCACAGGATCGGCTCCTATGGCCACTCCTACGTCGAGCCTCCCGCCGCCGCCCCGCTTGAGGTTGCGGAAGTGCTGCGCGCCGTGCTTGTGAATTTGCCAATGCATGCCGGTGGTCGTCTCGTCGTAGACCTGCATGCGATACATCCCGCAGTTGCGCTTGCCGGTCTCCGGGTTCTTGGTGAACACCAGCGGCATCGTGATGAAGCGCCCGCCGTCTTCGGGCCAGCACTTGATGATGGGGAGGTCCAGCAAAGAGAACTTTCCTTCCTCAAGCACTCGCTCTTTGCACGGGCCGTCTTTGACTATCTTGGGAAACATCTTTGCGAGATCGGCGAGGCGCGGAATCATCTTGATCTTTTCAATCAAGCCCTGGGGAGATTTGACGTCGGTCAGCTCGAGTATGCGCTCGGTGATCTCGCCGTAGTCGGTCACCCCAAGCGCGAGCATCATTCGCTCGCGGCTGCCGAGCGCGTTGATGAGCACGGGAATCGAATGGCCGCGAACGTTCTCGAACAGGAGGGCGGGGCCGCCTTGTTTGGAGACGCGATCGGTGATCTCGGCTATTTCAAGCTCCGGGTCCACCTCGACGCGAATGCGTTTGAGTTGATTGCGCTTTTCGAGAAGGGAGATGAATTCTCTGAGGTCTTCGATAGCCATAGCTTGGTGGCATTCTGATTCGGAAGTGCAGCGTACCACGCGGATGGATCGAACACAAATTCGTG
>JBGQGO010000393.1:0-5704 GCA_041497455.1 Blastocatellia bacterium
CTTGCTCTTGCTCCTCAACGCCCTGTGACGCTACTTCTCACTTGCGATGAGGAGATTGGAAGCGCGACTGGTCGCCCGTTGGTGGAACATGAGGCACGTCGTGCTGCGCAGGTCCTGGTGCTTGAGCCGCCTGCGCCCGGCGGGTGCGTGAAAACTGCGCGTAAAGGAGTTGGGGTATGGACTGTGGCGGCTCAAGGGGTTGCATCGCATGCGGGTCTGAATCCAGAGGCGGGAGCCAGCGCCATTCTTGAGCTGGCACGACAGACAGAACGGTTACATTCGCTGAACGATCCGACTTGCGGCACGAGCTTTAATGTCGGCGTAGTTCGTGGGGGGACGCGCGGCAATGTCGTTGCGGCACAGGCGGAGATGGAAGTAGACGTGCGCTTCGGCGCAATGGAGGAAGCGCGTCGCGTCGAGGATTTGATGAGCACCCTCCAACCCTTTGACGGGCGTGTTCGCCTCGCAATCAAAGGCGGCATCAACCGTGCGCCGCTCGAACGCACGGCGGGCGTGGTGAAACTGTTTCATCACGCGCGGGAGATTGCCGCACGACTCGGCTTTGAACTCGAAGAAAGGGCAGTGGGCGGAGCGTCCGACGGCAACTTTGCCGCGGCTCTTAATGTGCCGGTGCTCGACGGACTTGGGGTAGATGGCGACGGCGCGCATGCGGCGCATGAGCATATCCTGGTTAAGGACATCGCACCTCGCACCGCACTTCTCGCGGGTTTAGTCTGTACGCTTTAGCCCGATGTGTTCAATCTAGACCTCAGCGCAAGAGCAGGGCTTTACTGTGATGAATTTACAACTAGAGCGCTTAGAACTCAGAGAGATCGAGTTGCCCCTTAAATGGCCGTTCGAGACGAGCTTCGGGCGCACCATCAGGCGGCGCATTTTGATCGTCAGAGCGTTCGATAGGGACGGGGCTTCAGGGTATGGCGAGTGCGTCGCGGGCGAGAACCCTTTTTTTAATCACGAAACCATCGACACCGCGTGGTTAATTACGGCCAAGCATGTCGCCCCTCTCTTAGCGGCGGCCCGGGTCGGGTGCGCCGCGCAGGTGAGCCATGCGCTTAGCCCAATTCGGGAAAACTGCATGGCTAAGGCCGGCGTGGAAGCGGCCATCTGGGACCTGGAAGCAAAGATCGCTCAGGCGCCCCTCTGGCGACACATCAATGGAACAAGGGCTGAAATTACCTGCGGAGTTTCAATCGGCTTACAGAGTTCGACCGAAGCTCTGCTCGACAAAGTCAGCCACGAGGTTGAGAGCGGTTATCAGAGAATCAAAATCAAAATCAAACCGGGGAAAGATGTTCAACTAGTGGACGCCATCCGCAAACAGTTTCCTGCCATCACGCTCTCGGTTGACGCAAACTCTGCCTATCAGATCGAGACGGATGCCCCGTTGCTCAAGCTCCTTGATGATTACAACCTCTTGATGATCGAGCAGCCGCTTGCGCCGGGCGATCTGGTCGATCACAGCAAGTTGCAGCGGGAACTGCGAACGCCTGTCTGTCTGGATGAGTCAATCGTCTGTCTCACGAACGCGCGCCACGCGCACGAGTTGGGGGCGTGCCGGATTATCAACATCAAGATGGGGCGCGTGGGCGGGTACAGCGAAGCGAAAGCCATCCAATCTTTCGCGCAAGACCATGACATGCCCGTGTGGTGCGGCGGGATGCTCGAAGCAGGCATCGGGCGCGCGCACAATATCGCCCTGTCAACGCTGCCCGGCTTCACCCTGCCCGGCGATGTCTCCGCCTCGGAAAGATATTGGGAGGAGGACATCATCGAGCCACCGGTCACAGTGAGCCGAGAAGGCACGATCAAAGCGCCGACGGGTCACGGCATCGGCTATGAAGTCAATGAAGCTCGCATCGAGGCCCTGACGGTTCGGAGGGAGACCGTTCATCTGTCACGGCTTGGGTAGAACGCGCGTTGCTAGATGCCTTGAAGCGTAAGCCAAGAAAGAGAAGAATAGCTGAGGGAGTAGCATAGACTTTGGTCTATGTCGGCAGATGATCAGTAGACCGGTAGATCACACAGACTAAAGTCTATGCTACTTCAACCCGACGCTCGCTAGTTGGCGCGCTCCAACGCCACGGCGCCCGGAAACAGAATGTTGTTCTCCAGGTGAATGTGCTGGTGCAAGTCCTGCTCGAGCGCATCGAGCGCTTTGTATAGCGTCTCGTAGCTGATGCAACCGTCCTCCGGGACTGAGAAACCGCCGCTGATCTGACGAATCTGCTTGAGGATCTCGCCGGCCGTCTCGTGTTCCATCATCAGCATGCGAATTGGATTCTGCACCGTTCCGAAGAAAGGAACCGGCGCGGGCTTGCCCTCGCTCGCCGCCGCTTCCATCTGCTCGATATACGGGAACAAAACCATCTCTTCTTTTTGCATATGCGGAATCAGGTCCCGATTCAAGTCCTGGAACAAACTCTGAATGCGGAACATCTCGGGGTGGTTCTGTCCGTGGACCGAGCACACCTTCGACAAAAGCGCATCGAGCCGCGCCAACTCGTCTCTGGTGAAAACGTGATGCTTTCCGACAATGTACGCCGCCAGCTTCGACAACGGCTCTGTCTGCCACTGGGTAGCATCCGCTACGAGAGCACTGGGCTCCCCGGCTTGCTCCAGCGAGCGCACGACTTCATCCGTCGATACCCCAGCGGCCGCGCACGCCTCCTGAAAGGGCTTCCCGCCACCGCAGCAATAGTCTATGCCTGCCTTTTCGAACACCCGCGTCGCGCCTGGGATCTCGAGTGTCAGTTCTCTCACGGTCTTCGTAGTGTTGATCTGCATCTTGCATCCTCCATGTTATGTATCGAGTCGCGCTTAAATGAACAGGCCGGGATAAGGGCCGACTTAGGTCACCGGCAGAACCGCTCACGCGGCCTACCTCAACAACTCCGGGTTTCGAGGCTGAGACGCCGAACCGATCAGACTGAAGATCGCGCGCTCAACGCGGACGATTGTCTCCGGCGATGCCTGCTGCTCGTAGATCGGAAACAGCTCGCGCTCCTCTTTGCGAATGTGCGCCTCGAGAGTATCGGCGAATTCCTTTAGCGTAGACGCGAGCGAGCTACCTTCAATCTGGCGCAACTGATCGATGAGCCGCCTCATCTGCTCGTGTTCTGCAAGCAGCTCGTCGATGATCCGCGGAGCGCCCGAAAGCTCGCGCATCGCTGGAAACAAGACCTCTTCCTCAGCTTGAAAGTGGGCCGCCAGCTCGCCCTCGAAAAAGCGGACCGCAACGCCGGCTTTCATCTGAAGCCAGTTTGCATCTGCTTCGTGCTCGATCAGTCCTCGATGGATGCGCAAGCACAACATCAACGCGTATTGATGCTCGCGAGAAAGCGGTATCAAACTATCGTTGCGCTTTGATGAAGTTGTCATGGCTTGTCCGCCCCCGACGAAACGCTCAGGTTCGATTCGAGCGCGTTCAGGTCTATTGACCGGCGCGTCGCCATCTCCCGCCCAACGGCGGCAAGTTCGGCGCTGCTCAGTATCTGGCCCGCAAGCGGAAAGACGTCGTGGTCTTCAACCGCGATGTGTTTTTGATACGTCGAGTGAAGCTGGTCTAGCAGCTCGCTGAGACGATCAGTCGACTCGATCGACAGAACGCCCTCAGAAAGCCATCGGCTCCCGAGCGCTTCTACTTCCGCGTGGCCCGCGTCTGCAAGCTCATGATCGGCGTGTAACTCGTCAAGCAAGGAAATCGCTGACCGCGCTCGCTCGTCGGCGGACGCTAGCATACGTGGGAACAATGACTCCTCCTCGTCGAGGGTGTGCTTGGGAGCAGCTTCTCTGAAATACCGAAGCGCAACTTCCAAGGCGTGCCGGTGGTCTTCATTCAGGCCGGCGCCTTGTGCCTGGCTGGTGACCTTCATCAGCACATCAAGAAACTTCTCGATGCGCCGGTGACAATCGCTGAGCAAGCCCAGCGGATTCGAATAGTCGCTCTCAATCTTCTTACCAATCGTTATCGGCATAGTTTTGTCCGTACAATGATACCTTCTCAGAATCGCTGACTTAACTCAAAGTAGACGAACCGCGCGGCAGGGTTATTGCCGCCAGCCGGATAGATGAAGCCCTGCACACCGCCACCGCGCACGCCCGCAGCGTAAAACGTTAACACAGTCGTTTGAGTGACGTTGAAATCCGCGCTCAGATCGAACACCGTTCCCAGACTATTCTTGCCGCCGCTTGGACGGCCAACGTATCCAAAGGTCTTATCCTGGAACGCGCCGCCCCCCACGTACCACAAGTCTCTTGCATTGCTGAGTCTCAAGTGATGCAAGTCGCCACGAAGCGACACGCGAGCGTGCGGCTTCAGCCTGAGCTGTGCGAACACGTCTTCGTTGTTCATCAAGTTGTAAAACGGAAATCGCGCGTAGACGCGCGGTGTGGGAAGCACTTGAAAGAAAGTCGTGTGATCGCCGTCCGCGGGATTGCCATCGCCGGTGCTGCGAAAATATCCCGCTCGAATCCAGGGATTGGTCTTGACCGCGAATTTGTAGCCGACCTCTGCGGAAAAGGCTCCCGCGCGGTGATCGAGAGTGCCCCAACTTCCGAATTGGCCCGCGCCCCACAAAAGAAAATCAGCCGTGCCTGACCCGGCTTTGACCGCGCTCACGAAGTGCCCGCCGATGGTGGTCAATCGAACGTTGTCGCCATCAACCGCGCGCACCGCGACAGGCCGATTGTCTGTCTTTACCGCTCCGCGACCATCGTGATAGAGCAGCGCAAAGGCTCGCAGTTCGCTTTGCGCGGCCTTTCCCGCAAGCGGCTTCGTGAATGCGCCGTAGTAGAAATCAACATCCATCTCTCTGTTCGCGTTCAACTGAAACGCGCCTTCGGTGACGCGAGCGCCCAGGAGAGTGAAGTTCGAGTCCTTGGTGTTGCGGACGTATTGAACACCGTCGAAGCTGCGCCCGATGTGCGTGAATCCGAACGGGCCGATCAAGCGGTGCGCGATCGAGTCGCGTTTGAGGATGGCAAGAGTTTGATCTTTAGGTGTGACCTCGGCGCCATCGACAAATTCGAATCGGCCCACGCGCAAGCTGCTTGCCTTGTCGCCGCCCAATCCTTTGAAGCGCACGAAAGCCTGCTTGAGAATCGCGCTCGCGTCCTTTGTTCCGCTCGCTGCGAAGTAGGACGCCCCGAATCCAAGCTGTCCCTGCGGCGCAGGCGCGATAGCGTCGTTAGGCAGATTGATCAGCCAGGGGAACTCGCCTTCCACCTGCCAGTCGAGTTTCTCTTTCTGCTGGCTGAGACTGAGCCTGAGTTGCGCCGCGCCGAAAGTGGTGTTGCCATCGGCTGCCGGAGTGTCGAACCAATCCCAACTTTCAATGCGCACGCGGAGGCTTCCTGAAAACGTCACGCCGCCGACCGTGATCGGCTGGTAGGTTGATTCCGGCTTGGGTTGGGCGTGAGGTTTGGCTGTTGTGTCCGATGGTTTATTAGCTGTTGGAACTTGCTGCGCGGGCGAAGTCTGAGCAATCGTGTTGATCGCTGCGCTCGCCAGCATAACGGTTGTGAAGGAAAGCAATGTTAAGACTTTCATCAACCGAGTCAACGATCTCATATCGAGATTATATCAGCCCGGCGTGTTCAGCGCGGCGAATTGCTTCCAGGCGGGTGTGAACGTCCAGCTTGTGAAGGATGTGTTGGATGTGATTGTTGACGGTGGTTCGGCTTA
>JBGQGO010000394.1:0-5694 GCA_041497455.1 Blastocatellia bacterium
ATGATGTAGCTGCGAAGTTCGCGAGGGACCGCTGGCCGATCGGTCTTTCTTAGAGTGAGGGACACTTCTTCGATCTCGGCAAGACGCTCTCGGCAACCGGCGCACGTCGAAAGGTGTTCACGGTACTCGACCGCTTCGCTCTCGTGGAGCTGCCGGTCTATGTAAGCCGAGGCTGTCAGTTCAAACTTCTTGCATTCCATAAAAGCTGCCTCGTGATCCGTGATGCGTGAACCGATGATGCGTGATGCGTGATGCGTGATCGAGGCAAAAGGTTCCACGGATCACGCATTACGCATCACGGTTCACGCGTCACTCCTCATATCAGATCCTTCACGCGGCGGCGGAGTTCTTCGCGTCCGCGCGCAATGCGTGACTTAACGGTCCCAATCGAGATCGCGAGCGTCTCGGCGATCTCCTCGTACGATAGCTCTTCAATCTCGCGGAGCATCAGCGCGATCCGATACTCCTGCTTTATCTCGCCCAGCGCGCGCATTATGCAGTGCTCGCGTTCGCTGGATATCGCTTCTGCTTCGGGCGAGCAAGCGCGGCCGGGAAGCAAGTTGCCAAGCGTCGTTTCGCTTTGGCCCCGCGTTATGTCCAGCGATATGGTCTCGTCGCGATGCCGCCGCCGCCACCAGCGTTTCTGATTCATCGCCTGGTTTATCGCGATGCGATAAATCCAGGTCTTCAATCCCGCCTCGCCGCGAAAGCCGCCCAGTCCACGGTAGACCTTCAAGAAGGTTTCCTGCGCCGCATCCCGTGCCTCCTCCCCATCGCCCAGCAAGCGGAAGCACAGCGCGTAGACTGGCCGCTCGAAGTGAGCCACCAGTTCCTCGAATGCAGCGAGATCGCCGGCGCGCAATCTGGAGATCAACCTCGCCTCAGGGAGGTACTCTATCGCCCGGGCATCGAGCTCTAGCCCGGCGAGAGTGGTTTGCTCCAGGGCGGCCATGTCTCCCGCTGACATTGATGGCACTCCTTCGGTTAACGGCTGACCGGAGTGGGCCACCGCCCGGCCTTGTGAAGCCGAGCGCCGTAGATAGCTCCAAGCGGAACGGGCAGTGGCCCTTCACCTCACTTGTCGCTAGTCTTAGACACCCTGTCCGGCCAGAATGTTCCGGCTTCTAAGACTCTAGCACAAAGCAACCCGCCGATCACCGGTTATCTCCGGGTCCGCCGCTCGCGTTTCTTGACAGCCCGCGAGGCTGGCCGCTATGTTCTTCTTTGCTCTATCAGACGGCGCAGGCGTCCTTCCGGCTTTGCTCCAAGTCACAGATCCAAGGAGGCTCATAGCTTTGGCGAAAACACCCAAAAGGAAGAAGAAGCTCTCGGTCAAGGAGATGAAGTTCAAACACGACCCGATGATCCGGTTCTACGAGAAGACGCAGGACTGGCTCCAGGAAAAAGGCCGCCCGTTCGTGATCGGCTTAGGAGTCGTCGCGGGACTTGTTCTGCTGTACGTCGCAGGCAGCTATTATTTCGATTATCGAAAAGCAAATGCCGAGACCGCGTTTGCAGGAGCCATCGAGAAGTTTATCGCGCCGGTTCAGGACCCATCGACCCCCACAACAACACCGCCCACCGGCAAATACTACACCGACGAGCAAACCAAGTGGCGCGAGTCGGCCGAAGCGTTCGAACGCCTCGCAAGTGACTACTCAGGCTACTACGGCGCCATCGGCCTTTACTATGCGGGGGCTTCTTACCTCCATATTGACCGCGACAAGGGCATAAACCTGCTCGAACAAGTCACCAACAAAAACGATCATCCGACCTCCGACCTCGCGCGGCTCGCGCTTGCGGAAACCTACGCCGCTAACGGCGAAAACGAGAAGGCCATATCGCTCTACCAGCAACTGCTGAGTTCCGCTCCGAATCTGAAACCCGCAGTCGAAGTCGGCCTCGGGCACGTCTATGAAAAGACCGGCGACTTAGAAAAGGCTGTGGAAGCCTATTTGGAGGCGGCCAGGCCTGACAGGTCTTCAGGGGCCGGGGCGGAGGCCGAGAAGCGGCTGTCGGCCATCGCACCTGACCGGCTTAAGGACCTCCCTTCCCCGTCCACTCTACCCGTCACACCGTGAGCGGGGTTGCGCCGACCCGGACTAATTCTCTAAATGGAAAACCTGGCGCACACACTCCTCGGGCTTTCGTTCGCGAAGGGTGGACTGGAACGCGTCACTCCGCTTGCGACAACAGCGCTCGTCATTTCGTCCAACCTCCCAGATATCGATGTGCTCAGCCGCATCGAAGGCGGCACAGTCTCCTATCTCGAGTATCATCGCGGCTTCACGCACGGGTTCGTCGGGCTGGCGATCCTGGCCGCGGCGCTGACATTGGCGCTGATGTTTATCGATCGCCGGTTTCGTCTGCGCCGCGATCCGTTCAGGAGACCGCTCAGGCCCGTGAGGATCTTCTTGCTCGCGTATCTGGGCGGGCTCGGGCACACGTTCATGGACTTCACCAACGTTTATGGCGTGCGCCCGCTGCTGCCGTTCAGCAGTCGATGGTTCTATGGCGATCTGGCTTTTGTTGTCGATCCCTGGATCTGGCTGATACTCGGATCGGCGGTTGTGTGGTTGACGACGACGGACGCCGCGCGGACGTTTCTCTGGCTTGTGATAGGGATCATTTTGGCTCTGGTAGTCGGGCTTGCGCTTCGGCACCCATATGACTCGCAGGCGTTGACCATCCCAACCGCAGCGCGAGTGATCTGGTTCGTTGGACTGGCCGTCGTCATCGCAGGCACGTTGTTTCGCTGGGGCGGCGCCGGTGAACGGCTCGCCAGGTATTCTCTCTTTGTGCTTGCGCTGTATTACTGCGGAATGTGGATGACCCATCAGTCGGCGATGAAGGAAGCTCAGAACTCCCTGAAGGTGGTTGGCGTCACTTCGATGGCCGTTTGGCCTGCGCCAGCGAACCCCTTGTTGTGGCAAGCGGCGGCAAAGACAAGCGACGCGGTCTACACGCGCAACGTCGATCTCTCCAATCGGCAGGAGCAATGGCGCGAGCTGCCGGCGCTCGATCCGAAGCTCGAGGATGCGCTGCGCCGTTCAAACGAAGCGCGAGGCTTTCTGGATTTCATGCGATACGGCACGGCGAGCGTCGAAGCGCGGCCCGACGGAACAACGGTAATCGCGTTGCGCGATCTTCGCTTCGACTTGAGGATGCGCGTCGAGCTTGATCGAGAGATGAACGTGACGTCTGTTGAAGTGCGTTGGTTCTGACCTAGCATAGACTTTAAAGTCTATGCTATCTCGCGCGCATTAGTGTTGCCTCCCTCCTCACCACACAATAGAATTGAAGCCACCAGATGGAGACCATTAGCATACGCCCCGGCCTCGTCCCCTACACGCTGTCCGCCGCAGTTGTGATGACCATTGGGTCGACGTTACTCAAACAAGGTTGGCTCATCGCGGCGTTCGCCTGTTGGGCATTGCTCGCGCCAATAGTACTGGCCGCCGTCTTCGACCGCATCGAGTTCGACGGCCGCACGATTCGCCATCGCGGGCCTCTGGCTTTTCTTCTGACTCACTTGTTCCGCATTCGCCGCGAGCTGTCGATATCCGACATCGAGGCCATAACGACCGAGACGACTCGTGTAAGCTTTGCGACTGGCGATGCGCGAATCAGCTATCACACCCGCATTGCTGGAGCCGGCGTTGACATAGTGGTTCGCTCGCACCGCTCGGCCTACGCACAGTTCATCAAGGCGTTGTTTCGCGCGGTCGGCCCTCATAAGCTCGATCCTCGCTCGTCCGAGATATTCGAGTACTTCGAGACTGGCACCGCGCTCAAAGGCTCGCCCGTGCTCAAAAGCGACATAGCGGCCATGCCCGCACCACTGCTGCGACGCATCGGCAATTCGTTGAGACTTGCGGGCAAGCTTGCACAGGCGTCCAGCTATTTCCGCGTGGCTTACGAAAAGGAGCCTCGAAATCCGCAGTTGCTCTACGAGATGTCCCGCTTCTTCCACTCCTCCGCGCAGAAGGAAGACACGCGATTGCTTCAGCGCTCGGATGCTTGTTTGAGACTGGCGTCGCGGCTTGCGGGCGATGAGCCGGACCTGCTCGAGCGAATTGGCGAAGCGTTCTTCGAGCGGCTGGACTTCAAGCGCGCGTCCGATTGTTTTCGCCGCGCGCTCCAGCTTGATCCCGCGCGCTTTCGCGCGAACGTAGGATTGGCCGAGATCGCGCTTCGAGACGGGAAGCTGGCCCACGTAGCTCACTTCTACAACGCGGCGGCTGCAAGCAATGACCTGGCGTTGGCTCGCATGGCCGGGCGTGAAGCTCGCTACTATGAACGCTTGATGAGGGACGACGAGTTTCTGGAGGCCGAGCTTCACCGGATACGAATATCGAATCAGATCCGCTGGGCGAGACGGCTTGCGGCGATGACGTTCTTCAGCGCGTGGCTGGTAGGCGGGATCGCCGGGCGATTCTCGTCTATGGTGGAAGACTTCGGCTGGGCGATCATGGCGACTTCGGGCTTGATCTGGTGCGCGACGATGTTCACGATGCGGTTCTTCCGGCGCGGGGGCGCTTAGCCAATCTCATTGAGGCAATTTTCTTGCCGGTTTCTCAGGCGTGTCATTACTGAGCGCATGGTAACCTGGCCGGTTCAATACCAACACCTTCCCTATCCGCTTCTGCACATCAGACGTTAGTTTGACCTTAACCTTGTGAAACCTTCGATCTGCTTTGGAATTCGAGGAAACGTAGGCAAGTCTATAGCGGTTGCGCAGCGAACCGATAAGCCAACCAAGTCTTTGCTTAATCTGTATTTTCTCCGCATATTCAGTCGGGCCTGGCTCGCAGTTTAGAACCAATCCGCCCGTCTGCACCGCATACTTGGTAAGGACCTCGTCAAAACTAGAGAAGGTAAGCGTATTGGCCGGAATTTCTGGGACGATCAAGCCGTTTACTGTACTGCCGGTCTCAGAGAGTTCTCGAAGAGCTTCCTCGTAAGTATGGCCGCCCGACTGATTAGACTGACCATCTGAAATCACAACTATAGTCGGACAATTCTCCGTGTTCGAAGCCCTGCGCAAATAAGCCGCCGCTTGATAAAGGGCTTCATGCAGGGCTGTCTGCGTTCTCCCCAATTCACGAGAGGGATTGTATGTCTTCTCAATTTGTTCTTTAAGCAGTTGCTTATCTTTGGTGAAGCTGTGTACCAGCTTCACATCCTTTGAAAAAGCCATAGTCGCAACTTCATCCTCAAGCTTCAACCCTTGTAAGGCGGGCGCAATCATTTCTCGGACTTCCTTCATCCGCGGCTCCATGCTGCCGCTCAAGTCGAGCAAGAGCACCACTGAGAGAGGCCGCTCGTCATGAGTGAATTGTGTGACCTGCTGTTTGACCTCATCTTCATAGATCAAGAAATCTTCCTTCTCCAGGTGGCCGATCGGCTGATACGTTTTCTCACTTAGAACTTGCACATCAAAGACATTAGATCTCTCGGTCCCCTTCTGCGGGCGCTGCAGCGAGTAACCCCGAAGAGGGTATATCACTAGGAGCAGCGCAAGCAGACTCACAATTCTGTCCGTGCTCTTTTTCATTTCTCCTCCTCAAATGTAAGCCTGCGCGACTCAAATTCCTAGCTTTCCCGAGCATTGTCAGCTATCGGCACGATAACTCTAAAGCGTGTGCCGCAATCATCTTCGACAGGACTTCTCAGTTCGACTCTCCCTCCAAG
>JBGQGO010000395.1:0-5688 GCA_041497455.1 Blastocatellia bacterium
ATCATATTCCTGCTCGCTGTAGTGACGCTGCTGCCGTACGCGATCTACAGCGTTGGCGCGGCGGACCCGGCAAGCGGATTTGCCGCTGCGTCGCCGCCTTCGATCACGGTGCTCGTTGCACTGCTGGTATGTCTGATTCCGACGACCATAGGCGGCTTGCTTTCGGCCATAGGCATCGCGGGAATGGACCGCTTGATCCAACACAATGTTCTTGCGATGTCCGGCCGCGCGGTCGAGGCTGCGGGCGATGTCAACACCCTGCTCCTGGACAAAACCGGCACAATCACGCTGGGCAATCGGCAGGCGGTCGAGTTCCTCCCGATGAACGGGATCTCGGAGAGGGAACTCGCCGACGCGGCTCAGCTTTCGAGTCTGTCGGATGAAACTCCTGAAGGCCGCTCGATAGTTGTGCTAGCGAAGTCGAAGTACAGCTTGAGGGGCCGCGAGCTCGCGGCTCACGAAGCGCGATTCGTGCCCTTCACCGCTCAGACTCGCATGTCCGGCGTCGATTTGGACAACCGCTCGATTCGCAAAGGTGCAGTCGACGCGATTGCTCAGTTCATCAACACCGAAGGCGGCGTAGTACCACCTGAAATGAAGGAGACAGTCGAGCGCATTGCACGCTCGGGCGGAACACCGCTGGCGGTCGCGGATCACGGCCGCGCGCTGGGCATCATCCACCTGAAGGACATAGTCAAAGGCGGGATGAAAGAGCGCTTCGATCAGCTAAGACGAATGGGAATCAAGACGGTGATGATCACCGGCGACAATCCGCTGACCGCCGCAGCCATCGCGCGCGAAGCGGGCGTTGACGATTTTCTCGCCGAAGCGAAGCCCGAAGACAAGATGGCGTTGATCAGGCGGGAGCAGCACGAGGGCAAGCTCGTGGCGATGACCGGTGACGGCACCAACGACGCTCCAGCTCTGGCTCAAGCCGACGTCGGAGTAGCGATGAACACGGGAACGATGGCGGCCAAGGAAGCCGGCAACATGGTCGATCTGGATTCGAACCCGACCAAGCTCATCGAAATCGTCGAGATCGGCAAGCAGTTGCTGATGACCCGCGGCGCGTTGACTACATTCTCGATTGCCAACGACGTCGCCAAGTACTTCGCCATCATCCCGGCGATGTTCTCGACGTTGTATGCGCTGACCGGCGCGAAGTCCGGTCCTCTAGCGGCGCTCAACGTCATGCGGCTCGAGACGCCCGAATCGGCGATTCTATCGGCGGTGATCTTCAACGCGCTGATCATCGTCGCTCTGATTCCGCTTGCGCTGCGCGGTATAAAGTATCGCCCGATGGGCGCGGCAGCAGTGCTTCGGCGCAATCTGTGGATCTACGGGTTCGGTGGAATCATCATCCCGTTCATCGGGATAAAAATCATAGATGTGATCATTCACGCGTTAGGGCTCGCCTGAGCCGGGAGCGCGAGCGTCTCGCCCGCACACAGTGTGGGCCAGGAGAGAGTCGATGAATATCTTGAAACAGATTTACCCTGCGATCGCAATTACGGTCGTGCTCACGGTGCTGCTCGGAATCATTTACCCTCTGGTAGTGACCGGACTTGCGCAGGTGATGTTCCCTGCGAAGGCAGGCGGCAGCCTGATCGAAAAGGACGGCAAGATCATTGGATCGAGCTTGATCGGCCAGCCATTCACCGGGCCAGGCTATTTTCATTCGCGGCCTTCCGCGGCGGGAAGCGGGTACGACGCGACCGCTTCGGCCGGAACGAATCTTGGGCCGACCAGTCAGAAGCTCATGGACAACGTCAAGACGGCCGCGGAATCATTGCGAGAAGAGAATCCCGGCTCGCCGATACCGATCGACATGGTGACGGCTTCCGCTTCTGGGCTCGATCCGCATATCACCCCGGCGGCGGCTGAGTTTCAAGTTCCGCGCGTCGCCAAAGAGCGGAGAGTGAACGCCGAAGAGGTGCGCAGGCGTGTGCGTGAGCACACTGAAGGCAGACAGTTCGGTGTGCTGGGTGAGCCGCGAGTCAACGTCCTCGAATTAAACCTTGCGCTCGACCGGGTTCGCCCTTTGCGATGAACGGAGTCTGAGGTGATCAAGAACTCTAGTCCCTGAATATCATTCTGCGGAGTTTCTAGCATGGGCTTATATAGCCTGCTGCAGTACGCCCTATTCCTGCTAGTCGTAGCCCTCCTGGTGAAACCGGTTGGCGGCTACCTCGCGCTAGTCTTCAGTGGCGAGAAGACTTTCTTTGATCCCGTCCTCCGTCCAGTCGAACGCTTGATCTACAAGCTCGCCCGCGTTGATCCTGAGCAAGAGATGGATTGGAAGCGCTACGCCATCTCCTTCGTCTGTTCGGGCCTGGCGGGAACCCTTCTCTTGTATGCGATTCTCCGACTTCAGCAGTTCTTGCCCTGGTCCTTTCCGGCCTATCAAACTACTCCGCTCACGCCCGATCTGGCGATGAACACGGCCGTCAGTTTCTCTACCACCACCACCTGGCAGGCCTACGCAGGCGAGAGCACGATGACTTATTTCAGCCAGTTGACCGGTCTGGCTGCGCAGAGTTTTCTAGCGGGCGCATCGGGCTTGGCCGTGGGCATGGCCTTCATTCGGGGGTTAGCACGCGACGAAACGAATAAGCTTGGCAACTTTTGGGTTGACCTGGTTCGCGCCTCGCTGTGGGTGCTGTTGCCCTTGTCGATACTAGGAAGCTTGTTGCTGATCTGGCAGGGCGTGCCGATGAACTTCAGTCGCTATACTGAAGCCGCGACACTTGAAGGCGGCACACAGGTCATTGCGCAAGGACCGGTGGCTGCACTCGAGTTTATCAAGAACCTCGGGACCAACGGCGGCGGCTTCTTCAACGTCAACGGCGCGCA
Source organism: Blastocatellia bacterium (assembly GCA_041497455.1). Classification (GTDB taxonomy): domain Bacteria; phylum Acidobacteriota; class Blastocatellia; order UBA7656; family UBA7656; genus Onstottus_A. The sequence continues at coordinate 2,854 of JBGQGO010000395.1, forward strand.
TCCTTTTGCGAATCCAACCCCTTTGACCAACTTTCTAGGGATGCTGGCTATCGTCGTTTTGCCCGCGGCGCTGACAAACACTTTTGGCAGGATGATCAAACGTCCTCGCCAGGGATGGGTGTTGTTTTGGGCGATGGTATTCTTGTTCAGCGCAGGCCTGTTCTTCAGCGGTTGGGCTGAGCAGAGCGGAAACCCACTGATGGCGCGCGAGCCAAACGTCGCGATGGAAGCCAGCCGCATGGAACCGGGCGGCAACATGGAAGGCAAAGAGGTTCGCTTCGGCATCGGCGGATCAGTGTTGACGGCCATCACAACATCAGACGGCGCCACAGGCTCCTACAACTCAATGCACGATAGCTACACGCCGCTTGGAGGCATGGTTCTGCTGATAAATATGCTGCTTGGCGAGATCGTCTTCGGCGGATTGGGAAGCGGCATCTACAGCATCATAATGATTGCCCTGGTTGGGTTGTTCATGGCAGGGCTAATGATAGGCCGCTCTCCGGAGTATCTTGGCAAGCTCATAGGTCCGCCCGAGATAAAACTGATCATGCTTTACACGCTCGCGGCGCCCGTTGCGCTGATGACGCTCACAGCGATTGCGGTGGTCACGCGCTGGGGGCTGGCGGGCCTGACCACTAATAGCGGGCCCCATGGTTTCACAGAGATCTTTTACGCGTATACCTCTTGCCTTGCGAACAACGGTCAGAATTTCGCTGGCTTAAGCGCTAATACTCCTTTCTACAATGTCACCACGGCCTTTGCGATGATGATCGGGAGGTTCGGGCTTGCGATTCCCGCCTTGGCGCTGGCCGCGCGCTTCGCCGAGCAGCGTCGGCGCCCTGTGACGGTTGGAACGCTGCCGAGCGATACCCTCTCATTTGCGATCCTGGTGGTGGGTGCGGCGATCATCGTGGGCGGGCTGAGTTACTACGCTGCGCTCGTGCTCGGCCCGATTGTTGAGCACTTCACAATGATCGGGTGAATTGAATGAGCGCATCGGGCTATGAGGTCGTAGAATAGACCGCAGGAGTTGCCGGGTGTACGCCAGATCGTGACAGGAGACTTGAGCGATCTGGTCAAAAGCAGCTTTGACGGACATGGACAAATGAACAGCCTGCGACGAAAACTCTCATTCAGCTACGGGCTGCTGATCATCATCATCCTCGCAGTCAGCGCGTGGAGCATCTACCATCTTGTGCAGCTCGGGCGAGCTGTCGATGTAATCCTGGTCAACAACTACAAGAGCATCACGGCCGCAGAGAACATGAAGGAGGCCCTCGAACGACAGGACTCAGCCGCGATGTTCTTCATCGCCAGCCACGGCGACAAGGCCCGCGAGCAGTTCGAAACAAATGGCCGGAAGTTCGCCGAGCAGCTCGAGATCGCACAGGGTAATATCACCGAGACAGGCGAGTCCGAAGTCGTCGCCGACATAAGCCTCAAGTATCAGGCATACAAGAAGGAGCTAGGGAGCTTTCTCAGCCGAGCCCCACCCAGACAAACCGGCGAGCTATCCAACATTTATTTTGAGCGGCTGGAGCCGCAGTTTCTTTCTCTCAAGAACCGGCTCGACGATTTGCTGCACCTGAATCAGCGGGCGATGGTTGCGGCTAACGACCGCGCCGTTTCTGTTTCCAGACGCGGAGAAATTTCCACCGCCGTCACGGCTGTGCTGGCGATTACCCTGGCTCTCGTTTTCGCCTGGAGATTCACCCGCTATGTCGTCGATCCCATCTCTATGCTCGCCGAAAAGGCAAAGCGAGCCGGCGAGGGTGACTTCGATCAGCACATTGGCGTTTCTTCCAAAGATGAAATAGGTGTGCTGGCTACGGAATTCAACCGGATGCTCGTCCGCCTGCGTGATCTGCGCAAGTCTGACTATGGCAGATTGTTGATCGAGCAAAAGAAGTCTGACGCGGTCATCGATTCCATTGGCGAGCCCGTGATAGTGACCAACTCGAACAATCGTGTAATCAAAATCAATCGCGCGGCCAGGCAACTGTTCGGCAGTTTCCTGAGCGGCGATGGCGACGGCGCCGATCTGGGAGGGTTCGAAGGAGGCGACCGAATCTTGCGCGCCGTGCGCGACGCCGTTTCAATGCAGCGGCCGGTCGCCGGCGACGGCGAAGCCGCGATCGTTCCCATCAAGCTGGGCGGGGCGGAGCGCGACTTCCGCCTGCGCGCGACTCCGATGCGCGACTCCGAAGGCCGGCTGCTTGGCGCGGTCACCTTGCTTGAAGACATCACCGCCATCACCGAAGTAGACAAGCTGAAGACAGCGTTCATCTCGGTTGCGTCGAGCAAGCTGCGTGAGCCGCTTCATTCGCTGCGGCTCGCGCTTCACGCGGTCATCGAAGGGTATGTCGGCGAGTCGAATGAACAGCAGAACGAAATGCTTCGGATCGCTCGAGAGAACGCGGACAAGCTGGATGAGTTGATCAGCGATTTGCTCGAGCTCGCCGAGATAGACTCGGGTGCGCGGCGGCTCTCGATGGAGAGATTGCGGCCCATCGATCTGGCGCGGGAAGCAGTCGAGCGGTTTCGCGCCGCCGCCGACAGCAAGCAGATCAAACTGGAGAATAAAATCTGGCCCGACCTGTCCTGGGTGGTTGGGGACCGGCGGGCGATTGCGAGCATTCTCGATAACCTGTTGTCGAACGCCATACGTCATACTGATCGCGGCGGGAGCGTTGCGATTGAAGCAAACGAGCACGTCGGGCGGATCCACTTCAGCGTGCGGGACACCGGCGAGGGCATACCCGAGCAGTACCTTCCGACTATCTTCAGCCGGTTCAATCGCGTTGGCGACAGGGTGGACGGCACAGGACTGGG
>JBGQGO010000396.1:0-5671 GCA_041497455.1 Blastocatellia bacterium
GGTCATATTAGGCCTCTGGATCTGCCACAACGTGTTTGTAGTTCGGCCTTCAGGCGGAAGTTTGTATTCACTCGATTGTAGATCAACAGCGGCGATACAAACTTCCGCCTGAAGGCCGAACTACGAACCTCTCAGCGCCTGATCGAAGTCCTCGATGATCTCTTCGGTTGCTTCGATCCCAATCGATGCTCGAATCAAACTGTCGGTGATGCCCAGCCGCACTCGGTCGTCGCGCGACATACCCGAGTGTGAAGTAGTCGCCGGGCGAGTTACCAGCGATTCGACTCCCCCGAGACTTGGCGCGACGATCGGCAGCTTCGCTTTGTGCATAAACCTCTCGGCCGCATCGACGCCGCCTTTGATCTCGAAGCTCAACATCCCGCTGAAGCCATCGAACAAATCGCGCGCTCGCTGATGGCGAGGATGGCTTTCAAGTCCGGGATAGTTCACTTTTTCAATTGCAGAATGAGCTTCCAGGAATCTCGCGATCTTCAACGCGCTGTCGTTCTGACATCTCACCCTCAGCGCGAGCGTCTTCATCCCGCGATGAAGCAGAAACGCCGCGTGTGGATCCATCGAGCCGCCCAGGTGGTTGAGCTTATGTGTGATCTTCTCGATTAGATCTGCGCGGCCGATACACGCTCCGCCCACGATGTCCGAATGCCCGTTCAGGTATTTCGTGCAACTGTGCAGCGAAACGTCGAAGCCCCACTCGGCCGGCCTGAAGTTGATAGGGCTCGCGAAGGTGTTGTCGATGAGCGAGACCAGCCCGTGCTCCTTTGCGAACGCGGAAGCTGCTTTGAGATCGCTCACTTGAAGCGTTGGGTTGGACATCGCTTCGACATAGATCGCTTTCGTGTTCGGCCTCAGCTTGCTCTTCCAGGAATCAGGATCGTCGCCGTCGATGAAATCGAACTCGAGCCCGAAGCCCGCGAAGTCTTTTGTAAGAAAATCGTGAGTTCCGCCGTACAAACAGTTTTGAGCCAGCAGATGATCTCCGGCCGTTAAGACGGTCAGCAGCGTTGTCGTGATGGCGGCCATACCGCTCGCGGCCACCAGCGCGGCTTCGGCGTTCTCGATCGCCGCGAGCTTCTGATGAAGCGCCAGGTGATTAGGGCTGTTGTTCAACCGAATGTAGCGGATGTCGTGATACGTCTCCTCGCCGCCGTATTCGAACATCGCGGTTTGAAAGATCGGCAGAGTCACCGCGCCCATCACTCGCGGCTCGGGCTCGCCCGCGTGGATCAACTTTGTTTCGATTCGTTTGAAGTTTTTCATAGATCAGACATTCTCTCCGATGCTGTGAGAAGTCGCAAATAGTCCGGGGTCTTGATCAGCAACCCGTGCGACGCGCCTGAGTCTTCTCCCTCGTTGTAACGCAGACTTGTCTGCGATCGGACTACAGGACGAGGACCGGAAAGCACCACATCACAATACGCTGTGACAGCCGTCACTGACAATCGGGTTTGAAGGGCGTAGATTCGTCGCTATTCTCTGTAGTGGCAAAGGTTAAAGAGACTCCTCTCATTACCTGAATAGGGGAGGCTATTTTACTTAAAGGAAGCCCCCGGTGATTGACCCCGAACTGAACATGATCGCGCAAACACTGCACGAGAGCCCATTCCCGAAGAAGCTCGCGGTGGAGGTCACGGCCGCCTGCAACCTCAAGTGCTCGATGTGCCACCACCCGACGATGAAGCGACCCAAGGGGAGGATACCTTTTGAGCTGTGGAGGAAGTGCGCCGACGAGGTTGCCGCCGTCTGCCCAGGCACCGAATGCTGGTTCTCGTTCATTGGAGAGCCGCTGGCTGAACCCGAGCTGCTGATCCGGATTCTAAATCATGGGAAGGCGGTTGGGCTCCGAAAGCTATACGTCAACACAAACGGCATGTTGCTCACGCCTGAACTCGCCGAGCCGATTCTAGATTCCGGTGCTGACCTTGTCGTCTTTGGGCTCGATGGGTTCTCCCGCGAGACCTATGAACGGATTCGCGTGGGCGGGGATCGAGATGTGGTGTACGCAAATGTCGAGCACTTTCTAGCCCGACGCCAAGCCCGCAGCACTGGCCCCGAGATCCAGGTGCAGTTTATCGAGATGGACGAGAACTCGCACGAGATTGAGGTGTTCAGCGCATACTGGTTGGAGCGAGGCGCGACCTTGAAGCTGCGCAACAAGCTAAGCTGGGGCGGGCAGTTCGAGACGCCGTTATGCGTTCCGGCGGAAGACCGCATCGCCTGTCCGTGGGCAATGACTCAGTTGCACGTGTTCTGGGACGGACGCGTGCCCCGATGCTCCGGCGATACGGAAGGGGATGAAAGCGTCGGCAACGTCTGGGACGACTCCCTTGAAGTGTTGTGGCGACGACTTGGCGTCCATCGAGATAACCACATGCAGGGTCGTTTCGACCAACTGCCGGAGCGGTGCCGGACGTGCAAGGACTGGATGGTCGGCACCGCCAAGCGGGTTCGTATACTGCCGCAGCAACCACGCGATTCGGCCGACCGTACTGAGCCGGCGATGCTGATATGAACTGGTCTCAAGTGAGGCTCGGCGGTCGTGCGACTTGCGACCCAGGCAACGCTGCGGCGGAAATATGCGCACGCGATCCCGGTTACGTGGAGAAATATGATGAGCACGCTTTACATTTGCGGGGCGGGCAACCCTGAAGGAGTGCGTCTCGCGCTGACAGTAAATCAAAAACAAGCCCGGTGGGACCGAATCGTCATTCTCGATGATGATCCAACGAAACACGGCAAGGCGATTCTCGGAATAGAAATCGCGGGACCATTCTCAATGCTTGAACAAGCCAACGCTGAGTCAGATGAGATAGCGAATCTGGTCGCCAGGACTACGGCAAAGCGCTGGTCGGCCCGCTGCAAGATAGAAGACTATGGTTTGCCGTTTGCCACCTTGGTCAACCCTTGCGTCGAGGTTTCCGGGGTGGAATTCGGTAAGGACATCACGGTCTATCAGAACTCGAACATCGGTCCGGAGACCTGCTTAGGCGATGCCTCGGTGGTCTTCATGGGAGGCATGGTCGGGCACGGATCGCGATTGGGGCAATGTTGCGTTGTGGCGCCCGGCGGCGTCATCAATGCCCGGGTGCAAGTCGGGGACGGCGTTTATGTCGGCTCAAACGCTGCGATCCTGCCTGACTTGAAAATCGGTTCCTGGGCGACGATCGCGGCTGGTTCCGCTGTCATGCAAGATGTGCCGGTTGGCGCCACGATCATGGGTGTTCCGGGCAATCTTGTCTTGACGCTAAAACAAAAGCTCAGAATGGGCGCGTTCAAATGCCTGCCACTGGAACTGCGTCGTGAACTGGAGGGTCAAGTCGCAGAAGCTGACGCTCGCTCTGACGCTGGAGCCCAGAAGCCCGGCCTCGTTGAGGTTAAGGGTAACTCACCAATAGGGAGGCGCGAATGGATAGTTACGAACAGATAATGAAGGCCATATATGACGCGATCGGTGAGATCAATAAGACGCTGCCGCCGTACCAGACGCTTGAGAGATCACCGGACACCGTTCTCATTGGCAGCGAAAAGCTCGATTCGCTGCACTTGATGGACCTCATCGTCGGCATCGAAGGGAACATCGAGCGAAGTCATGACTTGCTGTTCGGTTTCGCTTCGTCAATATTCTCAATCTTCACCGGCTCGACTGGCTCCGCCAATTCGAACCCGAACACTTTCGAATAAAAGTACAACTCTCCATCGAGCGAACGCTTAATGTTCTCCGCCTTGCGAAAGCCGTGCTGTTCGCCCTCGAACGGGACGTACGCGACCGGCAAGCCCTTCTTCAGCGCCGCTTCGTACATCATCTCCGCTTGATTGGGCGGGACCACTTTGTCCTCGAGCCCTTGAAACAAAATGAGCGGGCAGGACAATCGATCCGTAAAATGAATCGGCGAGCGCTCCCAGTACAGGTCCGTTCGTTCCGGATAGGGACCGACCAGGCTGTCGTTGTAGCGCGATTCGAATTTGTGGCAGTCCTGTTCGAGCAACTCGAGATCGCTGATGCCGTAGTAGCTCGCGCCCGCTTTGAACAGGTCGCGAAACGTGAGCGCCGCAAGCGTCGTGTAGCCGCCTGCGCTTCCGCCGCGAATGATCAATCGGTTTACGTCTGCTTCGCCTCGCTCGACCAGGTAGCGCGCGCCGTTCACGCAATCGTCGACGTCGACGACTCCCCACTGGCCGTTGAGTCGTTCGCGATACGTGCGGCCATAGCCGGTGCTCCCGCCGTAATTCACATCCAGCACGCCGAAGCCGCGACTCGTCCAATACTGGATGTTCAGCTTAAGGGTCGTGGTGCTCGCTGAAGTCGGCCCGCCGTGACTGATCACGATCAACGGCGGGCGTTCATCCGCCGGAGCTTCATAGTCGCAGTTTGCCGGCGGATAGAAAAACGCGTGCGCGTTCAATCCATGCTCGGTGGGAAACTCGACTTGGCGAGGGATTGATAGATAGCCCTCGTCAACCTCAACCGAACTCGCCTTCCGAAGTACTTTGATCTCGCGTGTCCCAAGATCGATGCAGACGATCGACGTTGACTCAGTCGGTGAGCCGCCGCTGAACATCGCGCGGCCAGGCGTGGTTCGCAAGCTGGTTATCTCTGTGTACGGACCATCGATCGGCTCAAGCTTGCGAGTCGCAGCGTCCAGACTCGCCAGCCGCCAGTTGCCGCGCTCGCAGCATGTACAAATGATGCGGTGTTCCGATTCGAACGCGTAGGTCGACATTCTGAAGACCCACTGCGGCGCGGCGAACTCGGCCGCCATCTCGCACAGCGACTCGATGCCGCCATCGCTCAAACGATAGACGTTCCACCAGCCGGTTCGGTCAGAAACGAAATGGAGAACGCCGCCGGGCGACCACTCGGGCTGAAAGATCGACTCGTCCTTTCCGCCGGCGACGATCCTGGCGCCAGCGATTCGTCCGGCTTCGTCCAGTTCGCCGACCCACAACTCGGATCCATCCCACGGCATGTTCGGATGATTCCACGTGAGCCACGCCAACCGGTTTCCATTGGGGCTTAGCCGCGGCGATGAATAGAAGGCATTGCCTGAAACGACTGCCTCTCCGGAGGCGTCGCCGCCGAGGTTGATCTTCACAAGAGTGTTGATCGCGTCGCGTCCGCCTTCGGTGTGATCCTCGCGGACGCAGTAGATAAGATCGCGGCGGTGATCTATCACGCCGTCGGCGTAGCGCATCTTCTCTGTTGAAGTGATTGGCTGCGGCGCTTCACCGGGCGCCTGGCGATAGAGCCGCTGATCGGCGAAGTTGGAAAAGTAGACCGTGCCGGCGTCGACGAAGTAGGCTCCACCTCCGTACTCGTGAACCGTAGTGCGAGCATTGAATCCGGGCGGAGTGACATCTGCGATAGCTCCATCGGGGGTTCGGCGCATGATGACGCTTCGCCCGCCTTCCGAAGGACGGCTCTCGATCCAGTAAGTGTCTTCACCATCAAGCGCGATCTCGCCGAGCCCGATCGTTCCGGCGACTATGAGATCCGAAGTAATCGGTGACTTCCACGAACCGTAGGGCGCCACAATCTTTTCAGTCATTGTCATCCCTTCTTGAAGAACAAACGCGCTCCGAGCAGGCTCAACGCGAGCACGAGAAAAATGCCGAGCGCTCCCAGTACCTTATCGACGACCTTGACGCCCGTCCA
>JBGQGO010000397.1:0-5625 GCA_041497455.1 Blastocatellia bacterium
GATTCCAATCAAGAAACTGCCCGAGACGTTGATCACCAGATTGGCGTATGGGAACGTAGGCTCTTTGACTTTTGAATAGATGAAGCTTGAGAGGAAGTATCGAAGTCCGGTTCCGAAAGCGCCGCCGAGCAATACCAGAATGATCTTTGCCATCGACCTGAAATCTCGAATTTGATTTCCGGATTTGGATTCTACGCCCGAAGAGTTGCAAATTCAAAATCAAAATCCATGCCAGCCCGCTCATTGCACCTTGACTTCATCGTCCCTGACTAAGACATTACGAAAGAAACAAAAATTCTTGGTGCAATGAGTGCGCGACTGTAGTAGAATGCCGCCCGATGAGGTGGCACACCTCACCTCTGCCGCGATTGGTTGCGATGGTTAGTCAATAAGAACTATTCGACGCGGGCTAAAGAATGACGTTTTCGAGTTATGCCCGCAATCTGGTCCACAAGAAGAAAGCAAGCGCCAGCAATAGTGCACTTGAGCCGAAGTCAAAACCTGAGGACGCGCCCGCGCTTCTTGGAGTAGCGCCATGTTTCAAAGAACCATCAGCTCGATCCGACACCGGACTAGCGCTTTGGCCGATGGGTTCTTCGCCAGGGGCGCAGATGCAGCCGGGCGCGCCGCACTCGCACCAACCGCCGACCATTGTACGACCGGCCAATGCAACAGTGGCAAACGGAAATGAATTCGCGGGCTTGTCACCCTGAGAGGGCGAAAACAGAAGCGGAAGAAAAATGATGCAGACAGCCGCTAACATCAATCTTGTTCTCATAGATCTCTCCTCCAAATCGGGATTTGCCGACTCGCAAACAGCCGTCAGCGATGACACATCGTACTTGCACGTTTTCGTGAGCGAATGGGCTCACGCCTTTCAATCACGCCGAGCGTTCCAAGAACTAACCGACAAATTGCTAAGAGTCGCGGAGCACGCATACTGCCTGCGTGATATGAAGACGGTTCAAGAGGCGGCCCTGATATTGATGAACTTGCCCATGGATTCTGCCCGGCAAGTCGGCCAGTATTATCAAGCTCTCGCCTTCAAGAAAAATGCCAAGAAAGATGAAGCCCAAGCATTACTCGAATCGGTTGCAGACCGTGCGCCACTCACGTACAGGGCGCGAGCAATTCAAACATTGGGCACTATTCATCACGAACAAGGCCAACTTGATGATGCGCTACGGCTCTATCTCGAAGCGGCGCGTGTAGCACTATGTAAGAGCCCCCCCGACTTATTGACCAATCTGATGGCACATTTGCAGGTGTCGTTCATCAAAAGTGATGTCGGCGATCATCGAGGAGCATTAACACATCTAGAGAATCTCTTGCCTCTTGTAAGGCACGCAGCGAAGCAATCACCGTTTTACTTTTATGTCTACCAATCGGACCTTGCTTTTGAACTGGCGCGAGTCGGCCGCATAGCCGAAGCCGGAGCATCTTGCGAAATTGCTATTGCCTCGCCATTTGCTTCCGCATATCCGGAATGGACCGAAACTCGCGATGAGATTGCCGCGAAGCGTCAATCTGCCTCGCCCTCGTTCGTCGCAGTCAATCGCGCGCCCGAGGTCGAACACTCACCGCAAATTGAGCCACAACGGGAGCCACGCCGATCAAGGGCGCGCCTATCCATTTGGCTTGCCAGCGAAAAAGCTTCTTTTCAAAGAGCATCAATCGTAATTGTTGTTAGCGCGCTAGTCGTTCACGATGGACTAGCCCAAAGCATTCTGGATCGAGTTCGAACAAGCATCGGGCCAAGAGCGCCACCGGCCGTCCGCTGAAAAACAACCCGCGAATAAATCCATAGATCAGAATTGCAGGGCGGGCCGCCACTGGGGGTGACGACCCACTTTGCTCATCCGCACGGCGGCGTGCATGAGTATATGTGTGTCTTGAAGCGCCACCGTGCCCAAGGACGGGGATGAGTATACCAAGAAAAGGACGCAATAGAGAAAATATTAACGCCGGGAAGACAAAACATTCGGAGGGATTCGTACCTGGAAAAGAAGGCGATCTGGCTCAGCCCAGAAATATTGGCGAGCATCTCTGGTGTCCGTTGTGCAATAAACAGGTGCAACTACTCCGGGTCTCCAATGCTGCGAAGCTGGTCGATGTGCACCCCAGGACGATTTATCGCTACATCGATGAAGGCTTGGTATTCGCGCTAAAGGTAGCAGGCAAGACATACCGTGTTTGCAGGCATTGCCTGCTGCGGCAATACCCTGATTCGTAAATGATTCCAAACAAGAATCGTGACAAATGTGACATCTTGCATTGACCCGGCACGGCTAGTGTTATATCTTGCCCTGCGGAATGAGACGTTCTTCACCGGAAGGGGTCTTTTCCTGAAGGGATACTAATCGCTGGGAACGGGCTACTTTGAACACAATCTATTGAAGGAAGTAACGGAGTTTGAAAGCGTCGCCTGCTCGACAGAATTAAACTGGCGCGCGCTCAGGGCCACGAGCGCGCGCACAAAGTTTGAAGCTACTCCTTTAGCGGCTAGAGAGGGTACGCCTCGCGGCGAGGTCTGACACCCAGGAAGTTCGAACTGCTTTGCGCGCCCTCTCCTTTTTCCCCGCATAGTAGTCCCTTCGCCCTATGAAATCAATGCCGATCAAAGACGGCTCCATGACCGTCCAAAAATTGTTTGCGGATATCTGGCCATGAGTATGAAAGAACCAAGCAGAAGTGCAAGGAGTAAATCGCTGAGGGCGAAATATCCGAAGGGTTTTCTTCTCCCTGAAATCGAAATCCAGGAGTTGGTTTTCAACCTGCGAATCGGTGAGGCTCACGCTGCAGCAATCTGGCTGCTGGTCATTGGGGAAGCGATAAAGGCGATCGTCCGAGACAAAACTGAGAGTCGCGAAACCATAGTGCGCCTCATCGAGCAAATAGAGAGCGAAGAAGAGTGCAGGCCGATCCAGCGAATAATCAAGGCGACCATCGCCGCCATCGAGCAAGGTGCTGAGGGCATATACGCGGCCTGTCTGACGATCACTCGTTTTCTTGAGTTCGCTTTCGAATATCCGCCCGATCACAGAATGGCTTCACGTCTGTACAAGAATAAGTTGAGCCAAATCAGGCAGGAAACTCAAAGCAGCAGGTAATCAGCAACTGAAAAGCGATGCCGCTTCAGAAAACGAAGGGCTATCTCTACGCGGTGACCAATACCCGAGTCAAAGAAAAATGCGAGATGGGCTGCGACAGTCGCGAAGGAAGCCGTCTCGCAGACCGGGCGCGTCCGCGTGATCGGGTTCCTCTGCCCAAACCACGCGCCCGAGGAGGTTATAAGTATGCGAAGTTCCCGCATTTGACAGTGGGCGAGTGAGATTTATCGCCCGGCGCAGCTCACGAATTCCAGAGTAGCCCAACAGGCGAGGCCTGCGCTTGAGGTTATGTTTCGGGGCAACGGGTCGGGTGTGTCCTAAAGGCGAAGGAGAGACGATGTCTAGGAAGAAAACGAGCGCTCAAGATGAAGGGCAACGGCTTTCACGGTTTCATCTACGTGCTCTCCTAGCGAAGGGCCTCTGGGTACGCAGCGCTCGGGGAGGAGCGGACAGCCGAGACTATAAAAGGCTACTCGTGAGCCGCTGATGGGGATGAGCGCGTTTTCATTGCACCAGGAGTTCCGCGCCCAGCTCTTCAAGCTCCACGGCCCGATAACCAAGGGAATCGCCGTCCAGGTAGACCTCGACCACTGAGGCCTCGCTGAAGCTGCCGCGGATCAGTGCCTCTGAAAGTGGGTCTTCAACGTGTTTCTGCAAGGCTCGCCGCAGGGGCCGCGCTCCATAGGTGCGATCGGCGCACGTCTTCTCGACCACCCAGCGTCGCGCTTCTTCGGTCATCTGCACTTGTAGCTTCCGGCGAATAAGCGTGCGGTTCAGTTGTGCAACCAGCAACCCGACGATTTCGAACAGGTCGGCGTCGGTGAGCGGCTCGAACACGATGATCTCGTCCAGCCGATTGACGAACTCAGGATTGAAAGTCTGCTTGACCGCTTGCATCACGCCTTCTTCGACCGTAGCTTGCTGCGTGCGCGCCGTCGCCTGGAAACCCATATGCCCGCGCTTCTGAATAAACCGCGCGCCGATGTTCGAAGTCATAATGAGGATCGTATTCTTGAAATCGATGGCGTTGCCAAGCGAGTCCGTCAGCGTGCCTTCTTCAAGCACCTGCAGCAAGATGTTGAAGAGATCGGGATGCGCTTTTTCTATCTCATCCAGCAGCAGAACCGAATAGGGGTTGCGCTTGATCTTTTCGGTCAACTGCCCGCCTTCTTCGTGTCCGACGTAGCCCGGGGGGCTGCCGATCAGCTTCGACACCGCGTGTTTCTCCATGTATTCGGACATATCGAAGCGAAGCAAGGCGCGCTCAGAGCCGAACAAGAACTCCGCGAGCGACCTGGCGACTTCGGTCTTACCGACGCCTGTCGGGCCAAGGAAGAGAAATGAGCCAACAGGACGATTCGGGTTCTTGAGCCCCGCGCGGCTGCGGCGAATCGCGCGCGAGAGCGCTGAGATCGCCCGGCTTTGACTGATGATTCGCTTATGCAACTCGGTCTCAATGCGAAGCAGCTTCGCCGACTCTTCCTCTTTCAACGAAGTGATCGGTATCCCCGTCCAGCGCGAGATCACCTCTTCGATGTCATCGCGATTCACAACAGGGAAGTGCTCCGCCACCAGATTGTGAGACTCGCGGAGCGTCGCCAGCCGGTCCAGCTCGTCCTGCTCTTTCTGCTTGAAGATTTTCGCGCGCTCGAAGTCGCGCTCGGCAGTCGCGCGCTCGAAAGCGGCTGTGTGACGTCGCAGCTTTCGCTGGCAGTCGAGAATCTCGGCCGGCAGATTGGCCTCGCGCAGTTTAACTCGCGCGCCTGCTTCGTCGACAATGTCTATCGCCTTATCGGGAAGGAATCGATCGGGAATGTACCGCTGCGATCCGTAGACCGCTGTCTCGATTGCGTCTTGCGTGTAGCGCACCTGGTGGAAGGTCTCGTAGCGCTCCTTGACGCCTTCCAATATCTTGACAGTTTCGCTCTCAGTAGGCGGCGGGACCTTGACCGACTGGAAGCGCCGTTCAAGCGAGCGGTCCTTTTCAATCGTCTTGCGAAACTCCGCCGGCGATGTCGCGCCAACGCACTGGATCTCGCCGCGCGACAGGGCGGGCTTGAGAATGTTTGCCGCGTCGAGCGAACCCTCCGCCGAGCCCGCGCCCACCAGCGTGTGCAGTTCGTCTATAAAAATGATGTAGTGCGGATTCTCGATCAGCTCACGCATGATCGTCTTGAGCCGTTCTTCGAACTGGCCGCGGTACTTTGTGCCGGCGACTACCAGCGAGAGATCGAGCGCGAGGATTCGTTTGTCGCGTAAGAATGGCGGCACATCGCCGGATATGATTCGTTGCGCGAGCCCTTCGACGATTGCAGTCTTGCCCACGCCAGGTTCGCCTATCAGCACCGGGTTGTTCTTTGTGCGGCGGCAGAGAATTTGGATCACGCGCTCGGTTTCGGCTTCACGGCCGATTAACGGATCGAGTTGATCGTTGGTTGCTGCTTCGGTGAGGTCGCGGCTGAACTCGGCCAGGTGGGGCGCGTCTTTCTTCTGAGCCATCGCGCGCTCGTTATGC
>JBGQGO010000398.1:0-5596 GCA_041497455.1 Blastocatellia bacterium
CAGCCGCGAGCGCTTCAAGCCTGCTGCCTGGTCCATGCCGTGCACCGGAAACGGCGTGTACACGTCGTGGATCTCAAAGCCCGATGCGCGAGCTTCCAAGACTGCAGAGAACAGCTCTTCTTCGTGCCTGAACACCGCCGCCGTGTACCTGCTGTTGGCTTGCGCTTTATCGTCGGGCATAATGCAGCACCCCCTTCACTTCGCTCATCGAGATCGCCGGGAAGAGTCTCAAGAAGAGCAGGAACAGCGTGAAGAACAGCCCGAAGCTGCCCAGTAGAATCCCAACCTCGGTGACTGTAGGCGTGTACATCGCCCAACTCGACGGCAGAAAGTCCCGATGCAGAGAGGTCACGATGATCACAAAGCGCTCGAACCACATTCCGACGTTGACCAGTATCGACAGTACAAAGATCACCGGAATTGTCGTGCGAACGCGCTTAAACCAGAACAACTGCGGGACGATCGCGTTGCAAGTGACCATCGTCCAATAGGCCCACGCGTACGGCCCGAGCACGCGGTTGAGGATCACGAACATCTCGTTCGGATTGCCGCTGTAGAACCCGATGAAGATCTCGGTCAGATACGCAATCGCCACGATCGAGCCTGTCAACAAAGTCACCTTGCACATGTTCTCGAGGTGACGCACCGTGATGTATTGTTCGAGGTGCATCAGCTTGCGCACCAGGATCATCAACGTCATCACCATCGCGAATCCCGAGAACACCGCGCCCGCAACGAAGTAGGGTGGAAAGATCGTCGAGTGCCATCCTGGTATCAGCGAAGTCGCGAAGTCGAAGCTCACGATGCTGTGGACCGACAAAACGAGCGGAGTCGCCAGTGCAGCTAGCACCAGGTAAACAGTCTCGTATCGGGACCACGTTCGATTCGAGCCGTTCCATCCAAGACTGAAGATGCGATACAGCCCTCGCTTGAACTTCGAGACCGTTCGGTCGCGCGCGGTCGCCAGATCAGGCACGAGGCCGAGATACCAAAACACTAACGAGATCGTGAAGTAAGTCGAGATCGCGAAGAAGTCCCACACCAGCGGCGAACGGAAGTTAACCCACAGGGACCCGCGCGCATTTGGATAGGGCAGAATCCAGTAGAACAACCACGGCCTTCCCATGTGGATAACCGGAAACAACCCCGCGCACATCACGGCTATCAGCGTCATCGCTTCAGCCGAGCGATTAACCGACGTGCGCCACTTCTGGTTGAACAAAAACAGAATCGCCGAGATGAACGTGCCTGCGTGCCCGATCCCGATCCAGAACACGAAGTTGGTTATGTCGAACGCCCAGCCGATTGTCTTGTTCAACCCCCAAGTGCCTATGCCAGTAGTCACGGTGTAAGTCGTCGCAACGGCCCCTACGATCAGAAAACAAACCGCAACCGAGAACGCGATCCACCAGCCAACGCCCGGCTTGTTGTCGAGCAGCTTGCAGATGTCAGTCGTGACCTCGCTGTAGCTCTTTTCGCCTTCGATAAGAGGCTGGCGAAGGTTCGACACTACCTGATGCTCGGGTGCGAGCTTCGTCGCGCCGTGTTCTGAGTGCTTGATGGCGACTGCCATGCTTATGCCTCAACCTCCTCGGAAGAATGTTCGTAGTTCGGCCTTCAGGCGGAAGTTCGTAACCCATTTGTTCGACTCTCGATTCTACAAACTTCCGCCTGAAGGCCGAACTACGAACTCGTCGCTGTTACGAACTTTCGCCAGGTAGCTGATCTGGGGCCGCAGGTTCACCTCTTCAAGAAGAATGTAGTCGCGCTCGTCGTGCTTGAGCTTGCCGACGCGGCTATCGACATCAACCAGATCGCCGAAGCTGATGGCGCGAGCCGGACAGCTCTGCTGGCACGCGGTCTGAATCTCGCCGTCACGAATGTTGCGGCCATCATTGCGCGCGTGAATCTTGGCTTCTTCAATTCGCTGTACGCAGAAGGTGCACTTCTCCATAACGCCTCGGCTGCGCACGGTCACATCAGGATTCAGCGCGAGATTCGCGATCGGATCGGCGTGTTGATTCTCGAACCAGTTGAAGCGCCGCACCTTGTATGGGCAATTGTTCTCACAGTAGCGCGTGCCGACGCAGCGATTGTAGACCTGCATGTTCAAGCCTTCGCTGCTGTGCACAGTCGCCAGCACCGGGCACACGCTCTCGCACGAAGCGTTGTCGCATTGATTGCACATCACTAGTTGATAACCGACCGTCGGGTTGTCATCGGGCCCGAGCGTGTAGCGATCGAGCCGGATCCAATGCATCTCGCGCTGGCGGCGAACCTCGTCTTTGCCGACCACTGGAACGTTGTTCTCAGCCTGGCAGCTCAAGATGCAGGCCGAGCAACCTATGCAGGCGTTCAAGTCAACGACCATCGCCCATTTGTGCTCGCCGTATTGGTAATCTTTCCAGATGCTCTTCGACTCTTCCGGATGTTCTTCGGCCTTGTGTTCTTTCAGGTATTCGTCGAGCGTGAACTCTTTGATGAGCGGCCGCCCGCCGAGCGTCTGATGAAGCTGGGTAGAAGCAAGCTGAACCTTGGCTGCGGTCTTCTCGAGCGTGATTCCCGCCGCCTGGTATTGAAACGTACCGTTATCGAACCGGACCAGCGGATACGCGTTCACGCCGATGTTGTTGCCCGCCTTGCCGGAGCTCGTTCGTCCGTAGCCCAGCGCGATGGCGACGCAGTCGTCGTGCTGTCCTGGTTGAATATGTACGGGAAGCTCGATCGTAGTTGCCGGGTTCGACATGCGAACGATCGTTCCTTCTTCAAGCTCAAACTTCTCGGCGAGCTTCGGAGAAACGCACGCGTAGTTGTCCCAGGTGATCTTGCTGATCGGATCGGGCAGCTCGTGCAGCCACGGGTTGTTCGCGTGAGTCCCGTCGCGAAGCCCGATCTTTTCGTAGAGCAAGACTGCCAGCTTGTTCGCTTGATCCGCCGAGCGCGCTTTCAGCCTCTCAACTGATTCGCTCATCCGGTCTGCTGCGAAAGCGGGTTGTTCCGAAGACTGCGTTTGCAATACAGCAAAGCCGTCTTGAAGCGAGTGGTCCCAGAACCCATCAAAGGTCGCGTGCGTCGTTTGCTGCGTGAAGAAGCTCTCTTTCCACGACTGACGAAGCACGTCGTAGAACGGACGCCCGTCGCCGCTCCATCTGAGCAGGCTCTCTTGATAGGCTCGCGTCTGAAAGAGCGGGGCAATGGTCGGTTGGTTCAAGCTAAGGACACCGCGCACCGGCTCGGCGTCGTCCCACGCTTCGAGGAAGTGATGCTGTGGGCAAACGTAATCGACCAGCCTCGAAGTCTCATCAAGCGCCGGATTCAACGAGACTTTCAGCGGGACCTTTGCGAGCGCGTTCGTGAGTTCTTCGCTGGCGTAATAGTCGTAAGCCGGATTCACTCCGGATATGATCAGCGCGCCGACCTCGCCCGCGTTCATCTCGCGCACCAGCTCGACCATCTCCTGATCGGCGCCTTGCTTCTGCTCGCTGGGCGCATTCAGGTCGAGCGTCTTACCGTAATTGCCCAGCGCTTGATTGATAGCATTGACCACGCATTGGACATCGATATCGTTTGAGCCGCTGATCACCAGCGATTCGCCGTGAAGCTTCAGGAATTCGTTCGCAGTTTGCTGAACCGCTTCACGCACGCGCGGGCTGATGCGCGAGTCATCGATCATCGCAAATGCTGCGCGACTTGCATCGTTCGCGGCGATGAGCTTCGCAAGCAGCAGCAGCGCGTCGATCTCTTCGAAAGGCGAAACCTTCACGCGTGTGTCGGCGTCGCTGCCGGTCAACGACAACAATGATTCGAACTGAACGTGCCGCAGCATCTCGTGGCGTCCTTCGCGGAGATCGCGCGCGGTCGAGTACTCGCGTGTGAACTGAGTAGGCGCGATCCACGTTCCGAGGAAATCAGCGCCAAAACTCACGACAAGTTTTGCTTTGTCGAACCGGTACTGCGGGATCGCCGGAGTCTTGTGAGTGCGCGCGTGAGCTTCGCGTATGGCGGCGGTGGAGACCGCTTCGAAGACGTTGTGTTTTCCATCCTTGAATTGACTCAGGAACGTTGCGATTGCGTCTCGCGAAGTAGGACTCGTGATCGTGCCGGTGAGCACGCGGACTTTTTCGCCGGTCTTCTTCGTCGCGGCGAGGATGTCGATGATCTGACGATCAACTTCCGCCCAGGTAGCCGGCTTCGAGCCGATCAGCGGCTGCCTTAAGCGATCCGAATCGTAAAGGCCGAAAACCATTCCGTGGGCCACCGCACACAGACCGCCGCCGTTTAGCGGATGTTCGGGGTTGCCTTCGAGCTTGATGGGCCGGCCGTCGCGAACTTTGACCAACACCCCGCAACCGGCGCTGCAGCCGCCGCACGTGGAAGCAAACCAACTCGCGACGCCGGGAGTGAACTCGACTGGTTGTTTCAGGTACGGAATGATCTTCTGCTCGGGCGCGCGGCAACTGGTGAATGCGAGCGCCGCAGCCGAGAAGCCAATCATTTCGATGAAAGTTCGCCTTGATACTCCAGCGCGCGGCATCCGCGCAGACTCAATATTGACGAGCTGCGGCACGTCGTCCGCGTCTTGTTGCTGGAATATCTCCCAAAGCTTTTCGCTCATAAGATCTTTACTAGGACTGTCTGGGCGGCTCTTTGCGGCTTTGCGGACCTTGGCGTCTTTACGCGAAACCCTCAAACGCTTTGCTAGACATTAGGGAAGCCGGGTTTCGCGCAAAGACGCAAAGGTCCGCAAAGCCGCAAAGGGCCGCCCCTACAAGTTAGTGGTGACAAACCGAACAATCGGTCGAAGCCATCAATCTCTTCGGCGTCGCCTCGCGTGAAATCACGGGCTTGCCGTTCTCATCCAGCGTCACCTCGCGGTGCGTGCGATGACACGTCACGCACATTCCCATCGAAAGCGTCTCGAACTGCGAGACTCGCTCCATCGTCTCGATTGCGCCGTGGCATTGCTGGCACTTCAGTCCAGCCGAAACGTGGCGGCTGTGATCGAAGCGCGCGTGATCCGGCAGACTGTGCACTCTCACCCACTCGATCGGTTTGTTGTCCGCGAGCGCTTGCGTGATCTTCTGAATCTCGGGCGAGTCCTTCTTGATCTGCGAGTGGCAATTCATACACGTCGAAGCGGCCGGGATGCCTGCGACCTTGGATTTCTCGGCAGCCGAATGACAGTACACGCACTGGATCTGGTTATCGCCCGCGTGAACCTTGTGCGAAAAAGCAATCGGCTGTGCCGGCTCGTAGCCTTGCTGATTGCCGAGCCAACTGAACGTCGCGCCTTGCAACAGCACGATCGCGCCGGCGATGGTCACGAGCAGCGAGATTATCTTTGCCGTCCTTAGGCTCATCCTCTTACCTCGTGAAAGCGGGACTGCTCTTGGCTGGCCTTTCGCTCGCAGGAACCATCACCTCGGCAGGAGCGGGTCTCGGCCGCGGAGCCTGACCACGAATGCGTTTGCGGTTCCAGTTCCAGATCACAAGCTGATAAGGCCGCCACAGATAATGAATCGGCACCACGAGCATGTGAACCAATCGCGAGAAACCAAACACCGCCACCAGCACCCACGCGTTCAAGAAGTGCGCC
>JBGQGO010000399.1:0-5591 GCA_041497455.1 Blastocatellia bacterium
CCGCCGCGGGAGCTAGCCTGAAGATCTTAGGCAAAGAGAATATCCACCCCTTGGGAGAGTTCACTCCGTACGTGTCGGTGATCGCGTTGGTGGCCGCAATCTTCGGAATGGGATTGATGTGCTATCCATTTCTTCAGCAGACGTGGAGCAAGCCGAGCTCGCGAAAACCGGCCTTGCCGAAGCCGGAACCAACCATCAAGCTGAGACCTGTCCTCCTGCCGGAAGAACAACCTAGTGTCACTGAGCAGACTACGGAGTTCCTGGAAGCATCCGAAGCGCGAGCCAAGGTTCGGGACACCGCTCCACAGAACGAGTGAACAATGTTTGTCACCGCCCCGGACATCGCCTATAATCGGCCTTCATCGTGGCCACTCGGATAGACAAACGCGACCTACCCTGGGTCGCCCTCATCGCTGTGTCGTTTATCTTTGCCCTGGCCGTCTCGTGGGAACGGTGGGGCAACCCGCTCGTAGACTGCGGCCGCGAGATGAATCAGCCACTGAGGCTCGCTCGCGGTGAAATGCTGTATTCTGACGTGCGTCATATCTACGGCCCGCTTTCTCCTTACATCAACGCGCTGCTCTATAAGATCTTCGGTCCGTCGCTGGCAGTGCTATACGCGGACGGCATTTTCACCGCGATGGTTATCCTCGCCGCTGTGTACTGGCTATCACGGCGGCTGATGGGACGCGTACCGTCGGCGGCGGCCACGCTGAGCGTGATGTGGCTTTGCGCCTTCAAGCAAGCCGGCAACTACGTTCTGCCGTACTCTTACTCGGCTCTTCACGGATGCGCGCTCGGGTTGGTATCGCTGGCCCTGCTGGTGCACTTTCTCGAACGGCGCGAGCAGAGTGAGGCCACATCTGAGGGACCTGTAAGCAGCTCAGGTCCTGCATTGCCTTCCGGCCGCGTCGCTGTGTGGCTGGCCCTGGCGGGCGCAGCGGCCGGGCTTGCGACTCTGGCGAAGACAGAAATGGGACTCGCGGCAGTGAGCGCCGGAGTCATAGCAGTCGCGCTGTCCGGCTATCCGAGTGTGCGCCGGGCAATAACCTATGGAGCGATATTTATTACCCCTTGCGCGATCCTGGTAGTTGGGGTGTACGCGTACATTGCCTCGCGAGTTGGCTGGCACTCGCTGACCCAGGACAGTCTTCTCTTTTTTCGCCATCTGCCGCCGGAATTGGTTTACTTCAACAAACGCGTATCCGGCTTCGATCAACCTCTACAATCAATCGCGAGCATAATCGGCGCAGCGGTGCGCGTCAGCGCGCTCGCCGCCGTCGTTGGAACGGTGAGCCTCCTGCTGACGTGGCGAAAACGGGACGTGGTCCCCGGTCACGTTCCTATGGTGGACCTGAGCAGAGTAAGCGATGCCGGCCGAGCCACCTACGCGATGATCTGGGCGCTGCTTGCGGCCTCGCTGTTCATCGTGGTTGTACCGTTTCTAGGTGCGTTGAACTTCGAGAAAGGCCCATATCTGGCGATGCCGCTGTTGCTGGTTGGGTTGATCGGCCGAGAGGTTGCTCGATACCTAAAGCGGCCTTCAAACGGTAGTGTGAACAGCCAGACAATAATCGTCCTGATAGTCGCGGTGTACGCGCTTGCGAGCCTGGCGCGAGTGATTCTCAGAGTGCGCAGCGGTGGCGCTTATAGTTCGTACTTGTTGCCGGCTTCGGTCATCGTGTTTACCTACGCTTGGGTGCAACCGTTTGCAAATATGTTTCGCAATGCCGATACGCGGCGTCTCGCTCGCAACCTCGCGGTCGCGCTGATACTGTTGGACGTTGCAATAACGGCGTCACTGCTCTCATTTCGTTTTCGCGACAGGAACACCTACGCCCTTAATACGGACCGGGGGACGATCGTCGCAATCCCTGACCTGGGCCAGTCGATCGATGAAGCGATCAGCTTCATCAAGCGCGAGACCGCTCCTGGCGAGCCGGTGGCAGTAATGCCGGAGGGAACGTCGCTCAACTTCTTCACCGATAGGCCCAACCCGCTCAGAGAAGAAATCACAACCCCGGGTTATCTGGACCGCGAGGGAGAAGAGCGCGCGATCAGGCAGCTCATCCAGTCGGACACTCGATTGGTGCTCGTGGCGAATCGCGCTACGTCCGAGTTCGGACCCGAGGCGTTCGGGCGAGACTATTGTCAGACTTTGATGCAGTGGATTGAACAGAACTTCGAAGCGTGCGCCATTTTCGGCCGCGATCACAATCCGGACCAGCAGATCGGGGGCAAAACGTTCTTCATTCGAGCCTACAAAAAGCGAGCCGTGTCGTAGCTGGTTGCAGATTCTCTCAGATCCTCAAGCCTTGACCGAACCGGGAGGGAGCACCGTCATCAGCTTCCAGATGTCGGGATCTTGATGTGCTTCTCGTCGGCCGTGCGGCGTGCATCTTCGTATCCCGCATCCACGTGACGAGCTACGCCGATGCCGGGATCGTTCGTGAGCACTCGGTTCAATCGCCGCGCGCCGTCTTCCGTTCCATCCGCCACGGTCACCTGCCCGGCGTGAAGCGAATACCCTATGCCGACTCCGCCGCCGTTGTGAATCGAAACCCAGGACGCGCCCGAAGCGGTGTTCAACAACGCATTGAGCAACGGCCAGTCGGCTATCGCGTCAGAGCCGTCGCGCATGGCTTCGGTCTCGCGATAGGGAGACGCGACAGATCCCGTATCGAGATGATCGCGGCCGATGACTATCGGCGCTTCGAGCTTGCCGGTGCGAACCATATCGTTCATCGCTTCGCCAAACTCGGCGCGCTCGCCATAGCCAAGCCAGCAGATTCGTGCCGGCAGCCCTTGAAACTGGACTCGCTCGCGCGCGAGTTTCAACCACCGCGAAAGGACTTGATCGTCGGGAAACAACTCCAGCGCGAGGTTGTCGGTCTTGCGAATGTCCTCGGGACTTCCCGAAAGCGCGACCCAGCGGAACGGGCCGCGCCCCTGACAAAAGAGCGGCCGGATGTACTCAGGCACGAAGCCGGGGATCTCGAACGCGTCTTCAAGTCCGGCTTGCTTAGCTTGCGCGCGAATGTTGTTGCCGTAGTCGAAAGTCACCGCGCCCTTGCGCTTTAACTCAAGCATCGCGCGAACGTGGGTAGCCATCGCTCCCATCGAGCGGCGTATGTACTCTTCCGGGTTGTCACGCCTCAACGTCGCCGCTTCTTCGAGGCTCATGCCATTGGGTACGTACCCGTTCAGCGCGTCGTGCGCGCTTGTTTGATCGGTCAGCACATCAGGCACGATGCCTCGTCTTGCGAGTTCGGGCAGCACGTCCGCGCAATTGCCCACGAGACCTACGGAAATCGCTTCGCCTTTCGAGCGCGCTTCGTCGATGATGCGCAGCGCGTCGTCGAGGTCCGTCGCGATTCGATCGCAGTAGCCCGTGCCGATGCGCTTGGCGATGCGCTCGGGGTCAACGTCAATGCCGAGAAAGCACGCGCCGTTCATCGTCGCGGCCAGCGGCTGAGCTCCCCCCATTCCGCCCATTCCACCTGACACGATCAGCTTGCCCTCGAGTGATCCGCCGAAGTGTTTGGCCGCCGCCGCCGCGAACGTTTCAAACGTTCCTTGAACGATTCCCTGGCTGCCGATGTAAATCCACGATCCGGCAGTCATCTGCCCGTACATCGTCAGTCCCAGTCGTTCGAGCCTATGAAACTCATCCCAGTTGGACCATCGCCCGACGAGGTTCGCGTTTGCGATCAACACCCGCGGCGCGTACTCGTGAGTGCGGAAGATGCCAACCGGCTTGCCCGACTGAACCAGCAGCGTTTCATCATTTTCAAGCTCATGCAGCGAACGCACAATCGCGTCAAAGCACCGCCAATCGCGAGCGGCCTTGCCAGTGCCGCCGTAGACGATCAGCTCATCCGGCCTCTCGGCAACGTCCGGGTCCAGGTTGTTCATCAGCATCCGGAGCGCCGCCTCCTGGTGCCAGCCTTTGCAACTGATCTCTCGGCCGCGCGGTGCTCTTACTTTTCTGGCTTGACCCATAGTTCGTTACTCCACCAGCAGTTTTGAAATCTGAGACCGATTAAGCATCTCCTCTTGATAGAGCGAGGAGGATTGCAGCAAGGGATTCTAGCACGGGCTTTTTGCCTGAACTAACTCGGCCGCTCATGGCGCAGAGATGCTAGATGCCCCGGCCGGGGTATTGCTTCGCTGCCTGCTTTGATAGTATCTTAGCCGGGCACGCAGAAGAATTTTGGAATCGCGCGCGAATTTTTGGGAGCCCCATCCCTTTCGTGCGTTTAGAAGACTGAGCAGAAGAGGTTGACCATGGTCACGACGGGTGTACTGTTTCGGAATTCCAAGCTGTTCATGTACGTTCTCGCAGCCATCGCGATGTCAGGCTACGACGCTGTGGCCACGATGCAGCACATCTCCCGTGGAGTCGCTGCCGAAGGCAACCCGCTGATGGCGTCGCTGATTCACCAGAATGCCATCGTCTTCTTCCTTGTGAAGATGGGAGTGACAGCTTTCGGTTTGCTGATCTGTTACCACTTCTCGCACCTGCGAACCGCGCGGCTGGGAATAAAGCTGGTGGTCGGCATCTATATGTGCCTCTGCGCGTACCACGGAATGATCTTGATGCTGGGGTGAGTGAGGACCGCGAGATCCCGCCGGACTCGCATCAGACTGCCTTGAAAGTCACGCCCTGATAGATATCGCGCAAAGAAAGTGTACAGCCGATCGAATCAAGCCGTAGAACCGCGTTCAAGTCGGTCACGTCCTCGGCGGTCCATTCGCCATCGGATTGTCGCACGTAGTGTTTGACGTGCGGGGTGTCTTGCGCGATCAGCAGGTACTCCTTGAAGCTCTCAATCACTTGATAAGCCTTGAACTTCTCGCTGCGGTCGCGCCTCGCGGTAGTCGGTGATAGCACTTCGACGATTAGCACCGGATTGGTGAGAGCATCGACGCCGCGAATTCTTTCATACGTCAGGTCACCGCACGCGGCCGAAGCGTCAGGATAGCGGTAGGGCTTAAGCGTCGGGGTTCTCACCGCAGTATCCGCGGTAAACGCGAAACACGGTCCCCCTTCTAGATTGCGCCTCAGCCTGTAGAGGACGTTGCTCGAAACCGTGCCGTGTTCTTTACTCCCTCCGCTCATGCAGACGATCTCGCCGTCCCAGTACTCGTACCGGGCGTCGCCTGCGTGTTCGATCGCGAAGTATTCATCCAGCGTGTAGAAATGCTCGGAAACGTCTTTAGGATTGGTAGCCATAACCTTGCTCCAATTCTATCTTGATGGGAATCACAGGCAGTATACCACAAGAGAGTTTGAAGAGAGCGGTCACACTTCGCCCAGGCGGCGCACCACAGGAACCAGCGATTCGATGTATCCCGATAGCGGCGCATCTCGATCGAGTGAAGGCACAAGCTCGCGCACCCGCGAATACGCCTCAGCCAATCGCGGGCCGGGCCTGAGAGGTTTGAGGAAGTCCAGCCCCTGCGCAGCGCACATCAATTCGATTGCAATGATCATCTCGACGTTCTTCACCACCTGAGCGAACTTCAACGCCGCAGTCATCCCCATGCTCACGTGATCTTCCTTGTTGCCGGAAGTCGGAAGGTTCGTC
>JBGQGO010000400.1:0-5580 GCA_041497455.1 Blastocatellia bacterium
TCGGTCGTGGCCTTTATCGACGCGGATGAGTTGAACATCTCCTCCACAGCTTTGGCCGGGTCCGACACCGACGGAGTAGCGATGATGGTGATGCCCTTCGCTGGCTTGCCGTCGAGCTTGACGCGGCCGGTAATCGAGCCGGGCTCCTTCTGGGTCTGCGCGAGACACGTCGGCCGGCCATAGCCTTGCAAGGCGAACAGAAGCACGAGAATGATAGCTGCGGATGAGAGGTTGCGCATGAATGATTCTCCTAAGGTAAATCCGTACCGACAATGATCGAGGCATGCGTCTTGGTCAAAGGCTTCGTCACTGCGGCGAGCCGTTCATACGTCGCCGGGTTGGAAACAACTAAGGGACCCAAGTCGAATGGCTCAGTCCGCCCGGCGAAACGCAAGTGCTTGCAGACCCGGTTCAGGCTTTCCGCCAAGGCATCAACTTGAACGGCGGATGATCCATCGGTGCCGAGAAGTATGCTCTTCCTCGTCGTCGGCATGGTGCAGAGTATACCCTAGGAGGCGGGTGGTACCAAGAATGGCCTCGCAGGCTGCTGAAAGATTCGATACACAAGTGTTCAGGGCAATCCCACCAACGCAGTTGGTGGATCGTTCATACTCAGCCTACATCGAGAACGCCGCACGCCCGTCCCGAATCCCACCAACGCAGTTGGTGGATCGTTCATACTCAGCCTACGTCCGCTCCCCTCAGAAAAGCCTTCAACAGCGCCGTCGTCAACTCTCCGCACGTTCCGACGTAGGCCGATGGCTGCCATAGCTGATCTATCTTCGCCTCTACGAGCGTGAGAGGGAAGTGCTTCGCCACAAAGTATTGGCCGTTGTTCATTAGAGAAAGCGCAACTTGTTCAACGCTTATCTTTGGTGTGATTCGAACAAGCAGATGAACGTGATCAGGTAGGATGGTCGCCTGATCAACCGCGAAACCACGCCTGGCCGCGACCTTTATCCAATAGTTGACCAGAGCCTGGCCCATCTTCGAATCGAATACTCCTCGGCGGAACCTGGTAGCCAGCACAAGGTGATGAGTCAGATCGAAGCTTGCGTGCGCAGTTGCGAGGACCTCGGGTTCTGTTGCTCTGAACCGAAATACTGGAGGAAGCGCGCGTTTGCTGTAGCCGTGATGCTCAGCTTGGCTGGCGAGATAGCGCTTAACCGCTTGGACTCTGACACGGCCGGCGCTGCGGGCCAGATAACCACGAGCCCAAAGCGGTGGGGCGAGGGCGAATCCCTGACATATCGCGGCTGAACTCCGCCCCTTTAGTCTCTTCAGTGCGTCAGAGATTAGCTGGCTTGGGCGAAGGCTCAACACCAATTGTACGTGCTCAGGCCGGCAGTCCTTCTCGAGCAGGTGAAGGTTGTTTATCTCGCACAAGTGGGTGAACGCCTTTGAGAGAGCAGCGGTTCGGGATTGATCATCGAAGACAGTCTTGCGGCGGTGAGTGCGGAAGCAGATGTGATAGTGAAGCTGGAAAGCCCACGAGATCTCTTTGAATGGCTCGAGTTGCATGGCGCGAGCATACGAGAGCTTCACCTTTAAGACAATAGGAACGCGGCAGGTCGAGTATGAACAATCCACCAACTGCGTTGGTGGGATTTGGAAGGCAAGCCCGGGCGCCGCTCTGTAGGCTGAGTATGAACGATCCACCAACTGCGTTGGTGGGATTAGGGCATAATCTTCGACAGCGCAGCGCGACGCATCTCGCCGATCGGTGGCTTCCTTCCCGTCCAAAGCTCTAACTGCAACGCCGCCTGGGCCACAAGCATCTCCAGCCCGCTGATGGTTCGGCATCCTGCAGCTCGCGCGTCCATCAGGAAACGTGTGTCGATCGGATTATACACAAGATCGTAAGCTGTCAGGCGGCCGCGCAGTGCTTCGGCGAGCACAGGGCTTGAGCCTTCGCTGTGCCCGCGCATTCCGACCGGAGTGGCGTTGATGACTACGCGAACGTCACTTGATTCAAGCGATTCGATCGGCGAGACCGCAACCCCGAATGATTCGTTGACCGAGTGCGCCGCTTGAGAGTTGCGCGCGAACACGCTGACGCGAGCGCCGCGCTCCAGCAGTCCGTAGATCACCGCTCGCGCCGCGCCGCCCGAGCCGATCACACCACAGCTTTCACCTCTTAGCGCGCAGACTTTTTCCAACGGTTCCATCGCGCCTTGAACGTCGGTGTTGTAGCCGATCAGCCGCCCTTGATTCACGACGACTGTGTTCACCGCGCCGGCCTTGCTAGCGCTTTCGTTCACCTCGTCTAGCAGCGGAATGACCTTGCTCTTGTGAGGAATCGTCACGCTGAGACCGCGCAGGTTCCAATCGACCTCGCGAGTCGCCGGTCTGACAAAGCGATCGAAGAATTCAGCGGGATCTTCCACTTCGAACGGGAGATAAACGAAGTCGAGACCGAGTTCCGCAAACGCCCGGTTGTGCATCGCGGGCGAGGCGGAGTGCGCGACGGGCGAGCCGATGATCCCTGTTATCGAAGTGCCGAGCGAGATTCGATGTACGCGATACGCGTCGATCAACTCGTCGCAGCTCGGCTGGCCGGACGCGCTCTCTTTACCGTGTCCTAGCGTTCCGTAAGTGAGAAAACCTCCGAACGCAGGTCCAAGTACTCGCGAGATCAAACCGGGCTCGCCCATCGCCAGCGCGATCACATCGCGCCCTTCTGCTCGCGAGCGATCGAGCAGCTTGAAGATCGCCAGCGAGTCAGTCACGCGGTTGGCCCGCGTAACGATCTTATGCACTGCCGCGGGGAGCGCTGTTACTCGATCATAAATTGCGTTGATGTTCGCGGGCGTCTCATCGAAGTTGTGATACGAAACAATCAGCCGCGAGAGATCCGGCGAGAGTCTGGCCGCTTCTTCGTAGTGCGAGGCTTCGATGTCGCAGTAATCAGCAAAGCGCCGCGCGCCTTCGACCAGCAAGCGAAGACGGATGCGATCGTCGATTTGTTGTCTGCCGCCTTCTGACTTCGCGCGGCAAGTGATGATAGCCGGCAGCGGCTTGTCTTCCAGAAGCGCGCGCAGACCATCAGGATCGCCGAAGTCAAAGTCTCGCAGGTAGTCGAGCCTGACCTCGATCATATCGGCGATACTTGCCGCTCGTTTGATCGCGGCGCGAGCGGCATCGATCGTCCCTTCGGTGATGACGGCGCAGACTCTAACAGTATTCTCAGACATTCTAGTCGGAATGGACCACGGATCACGCGGATTGCGCGGATCCGCACGGATCAGATCAGCGCGAATCTGTCACATCAGTCTGATCTGTGGTCTATCAATGGTCACGCGCATTGAGCGGATTCGCACGGATCAGACCAGCGCGAATCCGCCGCATCCCGTCTCATCCGTGGTCTATCTCGCCGGACCGAGCCTAGCATAACGAGCAACCACTGGCCACTCACTCGCTCTCACTGTTATCATCGCGACGAAACGCAAGAAACGGAGAAAGAGCAATGTTGAAGGATAAGAAGATCGCGGTGCTCGGCGCCGGCAAGCTCGGCGAAACCTTGATCAAGGGCTTGCTTGAGGCCGGCGTCATCAATATCGCTAACGTCAGAATCACGGCCGGCCATCAACAGAGGCTCGATCAGATGCGCGAGCGATTCAACGTCGCCGGCTCGCTCTCAAACAAGGTCGCGTCGGCGACCGCCGACATCATCATACTCGCGGTCAAACCCCAGACTGTCCCGGTTGTGTTGTCTGAAATCGGAGACGCGCTGAGGCCCTCTCAAGTATTGATCTCGGTCGCGGCGTCGGTCAGTACCGCCTTCATAGAAAAGCACCTCGCCGCGGCGGTCCCGGTAATCCGTGCCATGCCGAACACACCGTGTCTGTTAAAGAAGGGAATGACCGGCATTGCCGCGGGCAAGAATGCTTCGCGCGAGCACCTCGAGCTTGCGAAGTTCATCTTCGACGCCGTGGGCCGCACGATAGTAGCCGACGAAAAGCATATGGACGCGATAACCGGACTGTCGGCGAGCGGACCGGCGTTCATTTACATCGTGATCGAATCGCTCGCCGAAGCCGGTGTGAAAGTCGGACTGCCGCGCGACATCGCGACCGAGCTTGCGGCACAGACTGTCGTCGGCGCTGGGTCGATGGTGCTCGAAACCGGCGAGCATCCGGCCAAGCTCAAGGACATGGTGACGACGCCGGCGGGCTGCACGATCGATGGGATTCTCGAACTGGAAGAAGGTGGACTGCGTGTGACGTTGATCAAAGCGGTCGTCAAGGCGACCCAACGAGCAAAGGAGCTTTTGGAAACCTAGATGAGGCGATACGTCATCGCAGGCAAGAGCGCAAAAGAACTGCCTGTAGGGGCGTCCCTCCGTGTGCGCCCCTCGGTGTCACTAGATGGGTATCGGTGTAATAAGGGGCGCCCACGGAGGGACGCCCCTACACGTAGTTTCGCGCTTTGCGCTTTGCTCCTGCTTCACGTTTTTACTTCATACGCCGCGACGCTATTTCAAAAGACTGAATCGAAAACAGAGATGGCTGCTGCTAAGTTTCCAAAATTCGTTGCTGAATATCTCCAGGATCTGCACTCGCGGCATCCTATGCTTGCAGCCGCCAGCGGCATTCACACGTGGGATACCCAGCTCGAAGACTACAGCTCTCAAGCTCTCTCCGCTGAGAGCAACGCCATCAAAGCGTTTCAGGCGAGACTCGAAAAGATCCCGCCTCTTGAACTGCGCTTGTCGGACACCTTCGATTACCAGATCCTGGCGTCGAACATAAGCGCGCGCCTGCTCGAGATCGATCAGATCAAGAGCTACGAACGGAATCCGCAAGTCTACAACGAGCCGATCTCGACCGGACTGCTGCAACTCGCGATCTTCGAGTCAGCGCCCGCCGACTCGCGGCTCCGCCACGTAATCGCTAAAGAGAATCTCGTCCCGCGCCTGCTCGATTCCGCGCGCGCTAACATTCGCAAGCCGCCCGCCGTGTTCTTGAAGGTCGCGATTGACAGCTTCAAAGGCACGTTGAGTTTCGTTCAGAATGATCTGCCCAGAGCGTTCGCCTCGGTCAAGGACCAGAAGCTTCAATCTGAATTCAAGAAGTCCACCAAGACCGCCGCCGAAGCGATCGCGAAGTATATCAAGCATCTTCAGGGAACGAAGCCCGACCCCTGGGCGACGTTCGCGATTGGGAAAGAAAATTACGAGGCGAAGCTTAAATACGACGAAGGCATCGACGTGCCCGTCGATACGCTCCTGTATATCGCCGAGCGCGAATTGTCAAAGACTCAGGAGCAGTTCCGCAAGACTGCGGGACTGATTGACCGGAAGCGCGACCCGCTGGCCGTTTGGGCCGACGTGCAGCGCGACCATCCGAAAGCGGGCGCTCTTGTCGAGGAAGCGCAGAAGCAGCTCGACGCGTTGGTACGATTCATCGAAGAGAAAAAGATCGTGACGCTTCCGCACGCGGACTCTCCGGTCGTCGCAGCGACTCCTGACTTCCTGCGATGGTCGAGCGCGAGCATGTGGACGCCGGGTCCATTCGAGAGCCGCGCGTTGCCTGCCCGCTACTTGATCACCGACGCCGATCCGAAATGGACTGACAAGCA
>JBGQGO010000401.1:0-5576 GCA_041497455.1 Blastocatellia bacterium
ATCCGGCAAGACGACCTCTCTCAGCAAGTCGAACTGCGGCTGGTTCCTGAAGAATGCAGTCTCGCAGATCATCAGCGAGTCGAGCAGCGTGGGCAACTCCTGAGATTTACCGTTGGGAGCCGTGATGATGCAGTAGTATTCGTAGCCGCCTTTGATGCCCAGTTCATCCATCCGCCGTCTCAACCTGGACTCGAGGAACGCTCTCTTCTCGACGCCCAGGCTGACCCCACACTCTTCGTAGATGAGTTCCCTGAACAGCCTGAACTCGCTATCGGACAGAATGTTTAAACCGAGCGGCCCCGATCCCGATTGGCCTATGGACGCTGATGTCGTTACGTGCGATGAATAACTCATACTTAGACCGCTTTTGCGGCGGGTGTGGCCGGCTCTCTTTGCCTGGACAAGACCCTAATCACTTCGTCCAGTTCACCTACGATTTCTTCGGTAAGAGCCTTTCTCAAATCAATGAGTGTTATGAATCTATCGTTGACGTTGACCACCCCTTCGACGTAACCCGCGCCGATCTCCGAAATGAGATTAGGCACGGGCTCGATCATATCGTCGCTCACCCTTATGACTTCAGATGCGCCGTCAACGATCAAGCCCGCAGTCCTTCCGTCGAGAGTCGCGATGATGATTCGATGGTCTGCATTGGTGTTCGTCCTGAAAGCACGAAGCCGCTTTCTGAAGTCGAGCACGGGCACGAGGCTTCCTCTGAGATTCATTACGCCTTCGACATAAGCCTCGGTCTCGGGCACGGGAGTGATTTCACGCATCAACACAACCTCTTTGGTGAGCATGATGTCGACGGCGAATTCTTCGGTCCCGACCTTGAAGACCACCAGTTGTCGTCTTGCTGCCAAAGCTGCCTCCCTGGTCCTTTCCAATGCTCAGTCGCCCTGCGGATAGCGCGCCAGAGTAGACCCGTTGCCTCGCGAGCCTGGCACGTCGTACGAGAACGGGTGGATGTAGTCTTCCTTCACCTTGAACTGCGAGATTGATCTGTTCAGCCGGTCCGCGAGTCCAACCATGCCCTCGATCGTTTGTGCGGTTTCGTGAGCGCCGGCAGATGTTTCGAGAGTAATGCTCGATATGGTCTGCATAGCGCCGGCTACGTTGCTGGTCACACGGGCTTGTTCTTCCGATGCTGCCGAGATTTCCTCGATCAGCTCAGATGACTGACGCACCGCCACTGAGATATCTTGAAGCGCGTTACTCGCCTGGGTTGCAAGGTAACTCCCTCCGCGCACCTCTTTCATCCCAACCTCCATCGCGGTGAGTGCTTCAGACGTCTCTGTCTGAATCGACTTGATGAGGTTCCCGACGTCTCTGGTCGCGCGCGCTGATCTCTCTGCCAGTTTTCTGATCTCGTCTGCCACCACGCTGAACCCCAGGCCGGCCTCTCCAGCATGTGCTGCTTCGATTGCGGCGTTCAAAGCAAGTAAATTCGTCTGAGCCGCGATATCGTTAATAAGGTCGATGATCTCCGATATCTCAGAACTGCGGATCCCAAGAAGCCGCATCTTCTCCGACGTTTGCTGCACTGCGGAGTCGATCCTGGACATCGCCTCCGATGTGTCGCGGACGGATTTATCACCGTGCTCAGCCATCTCGAGCGCGCGGCGCGCCGCATCCGCTGAAGCCTCCGCGTTTCTTGAGACTTGATTCATTGACGCAGCCATCTCTTCGACCGCGCTCGATGTATTCGTTATTTCGTCTGCTTGTCTCTGAGACCCGACCGCAATCTGCTCTGCTGCTGCGAGAATCTCCGTTGCGCTGGAAGAGACCGAAAGCCCGATCTGTTTGACCTCGGTCAGCATTTTGCTGAACTGGTCGAGCATCTTGTTCACCGACTGAACGACGCTTCCGAGCGTGTCGTCGGTTTCGCCGCCACGTTTTGTCAGATCGCCGTCGGACACTGACGAGACCAGCGCCAGGAACTCCTTGAGGTTACGTTCGATGCTCTCTTCCGCCAATCGTCTCGCCGTTATGTCGCGCTTGACGCCCCGAAAACCGACCGGCGTGCCAGAAGCATCTCGCCTGAGAGAGACGGATGCCTCAACGATTCTCTTGGTTCCATCTTTGGCGTTCACTTGATAAGCGAAGCCGCGGCTCGCCTCTCCGGTCCGAGCTACCTGGCTGAACTCCTTATACACTTCCTTAGCGACCTCCGGGTCCATGAACTGGCGGTTGTTCATTCCGATCAGCTCTTCGGCTGTATACCCGAGCATCTTGACTACAGGGTCGTTGAAGAAGGTCATGTTCCCCTTGAGATCAACCTCGTAGTAACCGTCTTCGATGCTCTCGAGGATAGTCCGGTACTTTTCCTCGCTTTGTCTGAGGGCGTCCTCGTCGCGCTTCCGTTTGAGCGCGCTCGCGATGTGTTGCGAGACGAACGTCAGTACGTGTTGATCGTCCTCGCCATACCTTATGCTCTCTGTGTAGCTCTGGACCGCGAGCACTCCTACCGTCGCATCTCCAACTTTGAGTGGGATGCCCAGCCAGTCGACAGGAAGCGTCCCGATAACTTCGATCTCCTTGAGCGCTATCATCGCTTGCATTGTCTCGCGCGGCGCCAGAAGAGCCTTTCCGGTACGAAGCAGGTACTCAGTCATTCCCTTCTTTAGTTTTCGTGGCGCGGGCGGGGCGTCGGCTTCGTCAACGAAATAGGGAAAGCTCACTATCTCAGTCGCCGGGTCATAGATCGCTACGAAGAAGTTTCCGGCGTACATTAACTCGCCGACGATGCGGTGGACTGCGCTGAAGAACGCTTGTATATCCTCCGTCGAACTGGTCATCTCAGCTACACGGTAGAGAGCCGATTGGAGTAATTCGGCCCGTTTGCGCTGAGTGATGTCCGTGTGAATTTCGATGCGGCCTGTCACTTGTCCGTGATCGTCTCTTATGGCGTCGGAACGCAACGCCACGGGTATGACTTTGCCGCTCCTCGCGCGCATCTCGATTTCGCCCGCCCATGACTCGCCTCGCCTCACGGCTTCGGAGACTTCGCCGGCGACTTTCGGATCGACGTAAAGGCGTGATCTATCGCCCGCGCCATTCAACTCGTCGAAGTCGGAGCCGAAAAGCTCGGTGAACTTTTTGTTGTAATAAGTGCTCTCCCGGCTGGCGTCGGCGACAGCGATTGCGTCTCCCGAGCCTTCGACCGCCTTGATAATTGCGAGGAGTGATTGCTTCTGCGCTGCCTCGGAACGGGCGTTCTCGCTCATTCGGTCCATCATTGCGTTGAAGCTGCGCGTTAGCTCTTCCAAAACCGGGCTCTCTAAAGCATCGACGCGCACGTCCAGGTTTCCAGCCGATGCCTGGCTCGTCGCGCGCGTGAACCTCTCCAACTTGATCGTGATGCTTTTCGCGACAGCAAGACCGGCTACACACACGGTGACGAGTGTGAGAAGAGCTGCCACCGCGGCATTGACCGTGGCGGCCCGGAATAGTAGAGCACTCGGTTCAGTAGCGGAGCCTTCGAAGCTCAGATACGTAGCTACGAACCCGGCGACAGCGCATAGACAAACGAGCGTCACTGCAAGGGCGCTGAGTCTGATACTCAGAATCTTGAGACTGCGTTTGCCGAGAGTTGAGAGTGCATCAAGGCCACGGGGCGGCGTAACGAGCCGTTCTTCAGTTGAGTCCATTGGCTTTACCCTTCTTTTTTTTCGCGCTGTTTGAGCCGGGAAAGTGGAGCAAACCTCCAGTGAACGCTTGAGCGAACACGCACTGGGTACCGGCCAGGCCGAGATCGGGTCACCACGTTGCGAAAGGGGCAGCGGCCAACACCCGCGGCGGACCTCTATTCCAAGCGGAGCTTCTACTAACTTTGAAACGGAACACGGAGGGGCAATTGGTGGGAGCAACTAGCTGAGATGCGCCTCAGATGGCCTTTATTATGCCTATTGCCGCGACGCAGTCAATACAATTCTACCGAGACATCGTGTTCTACTAACCCTTCTGGATGACGATCCCTCACGAACGCTCTGGGTCGGCAGCCGATTTCGCAAAAGCTAGCTAGCCCATCAGCGTTTTCCAGTCATCAAGGCTTCTGATCTTCAAATAGCGGTTCTCTTTCTTCTCGTCGCCTATTGTGCTCATGGGCTTCGCAGCGTAGTTGTGCCCCGGAAACAGCAGGGTGTCTACTGGGAGCTTGGCTAGAACCTGCGTCAGCGAATGGTACATCGCCTCCGGGTCGCTGCCCGGGAGATCTACGCGTCCGCATCCGCCAATGAACAAAGTATCGCCTGAGACCAGCGCGCCTGCTGCGAGGAAGCACTGGCTGCCAGGTGTGTGCCCGGGAGTGTGCAGCAAGCTCACTTTGACATCGCCGATAAGGATCTCATCGCCGCCGCGGTGCTTTGCCAGGTCGCTGTCGGAAAGACCTGTGACTTGTTTGACCCCTTCACTCTCGACCTCATTCACGTGGACCTTGACGGGCCGCATCGAGACGAATTCGGCAAGTCCGGCAATGTTGTGGCCGAAAATATTTCCGCCTACATGGTCGGGATGATAGTGCGTCACCAAGGCGCCAGTCAGCCGCATGCCTTCGTGGTCAGCGACCTTGATGATGCCGGGAATGTCCCAGGCCGGGTCAACCACCATGCATACCTTTTGTTCGTCATCGCCGACCAGATAGACGAAGTTGGCCATCTGCGACGCAAAGAAATCCGCCGTTGCAAAATCGCGGCCCGCCAAAAGCTGTCGAATGTAAAGGCCCACAGTCACCTCCGTTCAGAATAGATGCTGGAAGGGTCAAGATACGCTCCTTGAAAAAAAGGCACCGCGTAGGGTAAAAAGGTGCATATGACAAATGGAAGACTTCGGAATCGCACTTTCGTTTTCACCTTGTTACTGTGCCTGGGTACGGTCTTTTCGACAACATCCTGCACAACCAACGAGTCAAAAGCCAAGAAGGTGATCCAGGAATACATGAAGAACCAGGGGATCACGGATCTTAAGATGGATTCGTTCTTCACCGATCCGAACTTTCCCGGGAAAGCATACGCCAGCGCCACTGTGACTTATAACTTCGCGAGCTCCGGCGGAAACCCTCAGCGGGAGTTTCTCGGTTTCATAATGACGCAAGAGGGTGATGGATGGCGAATAGAACGCATCACTTCTTACACAAAGGATCAACAGCAAGCCGCCAAACTCCTCGCGGCTGGCAAGTAACCGCCGGGTTGGTTAGCTCTGCTCTTTGGATCGCCCGCTTGTATTCTCACCGTACTGCGCGCCATACCACGAGAGTTCATTGTTGTAGCCTGCCTGTCCCCTCTCAAACCGCTCTGCGCCTGCTCCCGCTCCGTAGTATCCCGAATGCGGGACCGGGCCGTAGGATTCGCTCTGATGGTCCGCCGGCCGGGCTCGCTTACGATAGGGTTTCTCATAACCGCCGCCAATCCCGTAGCCCTTCGCGCGAGGTCCCAGGCTCCGCGAAGGGTGGCTGTTGGCTGAAGTGCGCCGTTCCGATTCCTCGCCTGTAGGCGGTTCTTTCAAGGCTATCTTGTCTTTCATAGATTCCGGTTCCAACCTCAACCTGACGATGCCGTGGCCTGCTCTGTATCCTCCAC
>JBGQGO010000402.1:0-5572 GCA_041497455.1 Blastocatellia bacterium
AGCTCGGGCGTGTGATGTGCGGTGATGATGATGGCCAACACGCCGGGATGGCTTCGCCGAAGATGACGCAGGACATCGAGCCCCGATATGTCAGGCAGCCGGACGTCGGTGATCACGAGGTCGAACCGCCGCTTGCCCAAGTTTTCAAGCGCCTCCCGGCCACTCATAGCTACCACTACCTGGTAACCGCTGTCGCTCAAGATCACCTTGAGCGCGTCAGCAACGCTCGGTTCATCGTCTATGACTAGGACTGTTTCCTTCTGGGTCATCCCCCTCCTGTTATGAACTTTTCAATGAATCTGACGGATGCTCATTTTTTCGGGGGGTTCGCTTCAGCGGTCCGGCCAGACGCACTGGTCGATCGCGCAGCACCAGCAACTGATGGGCCTGATTCGACATCGATGGTCCAGCGCCCGCAGGGATGGGGTCGCCCAGAAAGAAATCTGCCTCCGCATTCAGCCATGAGTTAGCATCAGGCGCGCGGCGACAAAGCGATCAACAATGCCCGTTGTCTTCCTGATACTCATACAGAGAGGCAAGTGCGCAGATTGATACGGCTGGCGAGATTTTATTCTTCAACCGAAGCGTCGCGCTTCAGGCCAAATCTTCTTAGCTTGCGGTACAGTGTTGGCCGGTGGAGCCTTAGTATCTGAGCCGTCTTCTTGACGTTACCCGCAGTTCGTTCGAGCGTCTGCTCAATCACTTCGCGCTCGATCTCCTCGAGTGTCAAATAGGGAGGTATCTCGCACAGGAACTTGCCCGGCCGCGCAGGGTGTATGTGGTCGGGGAGGTGCTCGGGACTGACCTCATCTTCCTGACAAAACAGGACCGCGCGCTCTATCACGCTCTCGAGCTCGCGCACATTGCCTGGCCATTTGTAGCGCGACAGCAGCGAGAAGGCCGCCTGCGATATGCCTCGAATCGCCTTGTTGTATTTCATCGAGTAGCGCTTCAGGAACTCTTCGGCAAGCAAGGCCAGATCGTCCAATCGCTCACGAAGGGGCGGAACTATTATCTTGATGGTGCTGATTCTAAAATAAAGATCCTCGCGCAAGACTCCTTCTTTAATTGCCTGCGCGGTATCGCGGTTGGTGGCCGCGACAAGCCTGAAGTCGACGGGAATCTCCCGTTCATCGCCCAACCGCCGCAGCTTTCTTTCTTGAAGTACGCGCAGCAACTTGGTTTGAAGATGCGCGGGCATTTCTGCGATTTCGTCCAGCAAGAGAGTTCCGCCGGACGCAGCTTCGATCAATCCGCGCTTGTCCCGATCCGCCCCGGTAAAGGCGCCCCTCTTGTAGCCGAACAACTCAGACTCGATCAGGTCGCGAGGGATGGCCGCGCAATTGATTCGCACGAACGGGCCGGCGGCCCGGTTGCTGTGCCGATGAAAGGCAGTAGCGATCAGTTCCTTCCCGGTTCCGCTTTCGCCCTCGATCAACACTGATGCGTCGGACGAGGCAGTTGCGCGGATCGTCTCGAAGATCTGCAACAACTTCGGCGTGCGCCCCGACATGCCAAAGGCTTCGGCTTCTCCGCCGAGCGTGCACTTCAACTTTCGGTTTTCCTTCCTGACGGAAGCAAACTCAAGCGCGCGCTCGACAAGCATCAGAACCTGGTCGGGTGTGAACGGCTTCTCCACATAATAATAGGCGCCCCTCTTGATGGCCT
This sequence comes from Blastocatellia bacterium, assembly GCA_041497455.1. Taxonomy (GTDB): domain Bacteria; phylum Acidobacteriota; class Blastocatellia; order UBA7656; family UBA7656; genus Onstottus_A. Next base: position 1,669 of record JBGQGO010000402.1, read on the forward strand.
CTATCGTCAGATCGACCGAGCCGTGGGCGGTCATCAGTATGACTTCGGTTTCGGGGCTGTCCTGCTTGACGCGAGTTAGAAGCTCGATGCCAGTCGAGTCCGTAAGTCTCAGGTCGGTTAGAACAAGGTCAAAAGGGCGGCGCGCCCGCAGCGCGACTGCTTCAGCAGCACTGGCCGCAGTCTCGACCTGGTATCCGCGCGCGCCAAGTATTAGCTCGAGCGCGCCGGTGATGCTGCTCTCGTCATCTACTACCAGGATTCTACCTGCTGGCCCCATTCGCCTTTCCCCTCTCCAATGGCAATCTGATTGTTATCTCGGTGCCTTTTCCAGCCTGGCTCTTCACGTCAACTGAACCGCTGTGCTGTTCGATGATCGTGGCTGCGAAGAAAAGCCCGAGCCCGAGGCCCTGGCACTTTGTGGTAAAGAACGGCTCGAACATGTGTTTCGCTTGCTCTTCAGTCATGCCGCAGCCCGTGTCCGCAATCTCCACCCGAAGTCCCTGATCGTCCGTCGCGGTGGACACCTTCAGCTCTCCACCCTCGCTCATTGCCTGGATCGAGTTCAGCATCAGGTTTATCAATGTCGAGCGCATAGCGGCTTCGTCCAGAAGTGCGCGGGCTCCCACTTCACGGAGGTGCAATTCGACCTTGATTCTCTTGGCGGTCAACTGCGGCTCCACCAACGCGAGCGAGGCGGAAATGATCTGATTGAGATCGACGGGACGAGGCGCCAACGTGATCGGCCGCGCGAAGCTGAGAACCCGTTCGCAGGTATCTGAAAGCTGGTCGATACCATCGATGATCTTGTCGACCAGTTTTTCTTCGGAGGCGGGGATATTGCCGGCGATCTTGCCCTTCAAATGCAAAGAGTAGAGACGCAGCCCGGCCAGCGGGTTCTTGACCTCGTGAGCGACCTGGGCTGCCATGCGGCCCAGCGCCGCGATCTTTTCATGTCGCACGAGCCGCTCCCTCATCTGGCGGAGACGCTCCTCATTTTGGCGCTCGCTGGTCAGGTCCTTGATAATGCCAACGTACCCAAGGGGACGGACGGTCTGGACCCGAATCGGCGTCATGGTAACGGAGGCAATGAGTCTTCCTTGGTCCGCTCGTCTCAATTCAATTTCCTCTTGATGCTGCCCCTCGACTTCTGCCCGCCCGCCCCAGCTCAGGAACGGTCTTTCACCGGGGTTGAAGTGGCTTGCGATCAGTTCAGAAAGGACCTTGCCCATCGCGTCGTGCGCGCTGTATCCGAACATCAGCTCGGCTCCGCGATTGAACAGCGTGACGCGGCCTCCGGCATCTATAGCAATGATGGCGTATTCGGTTGAGCTATCGAGCACGGTGTTCAGAAAGTTGTGGGCCTCTGCCAACTCGCGCGTTCGTTCCTCGACCGCCAGCTCCAATTGCTCGGCGTGTTGTTTGATCTGTTGCTCGAGCCCGCGTTTTTCGTCTATGAGCCGCTTCTTTTCGACCGCCTTCGAGACGGCGCTAATAAGCGCGTCTTTAACCACCGGCTTGGATAAAAAGTCGTATGCGCCTGCTCGCACTATCTCAGGCATCTGAGATATGTTGGGCTCACCTGTCATCATTATGACGGGAATATATGACTTCTGCCCGTGCAGCACTTTCAGAATCTCTATGCCGCTCCTTTGAGGCAGCACAATATCGACCAGGGCTGCGTCGAGCTCGTTGTTTTCGATGACGGAGATCGCGCTATCAAAATCGGAGGCTGTAAGCGCTTCGTAGCCTTCCCGTCTAAGCAGCTCAGCCATCGTCAAACGAATGTTCGGCTCGTCGTCCACGAGCAAGACTCTCGGCATATTCAGTCTCCCAGGAAACGTCAGCCGGCAGTTCGACCACAAACCTCGTGTAGCTGCCCTCTTCGCTTTCGACCCATATCTGCCCGCCGTAGCCGCGGATGATTCCAAAGCTCAGGCTGAGCCCGAGGCCCGACCCGCCTTCGTCACGCCGGGTTGTGAAGAACGGATCGAAAATCTTATCCATGTTTTCGCGAGGTATACCGCGGCCATTATCGCAAAACTCTATCCGCACGATTCGCTCGCCCGCCCGCTCGACGTTGCGCGCGGTTATGCTAAACAGTTTTTCGCCGCCCGGTTTATCCTTCAGCTCGTGGTGCGCGTTGCTGATCATGTTGACCACCACCTGACGAAGCCTGGAGGCATCGGCGTGCACCGGCAAGATGTCTTCCCCCGCTTCTATCTGGAGACCTATTCCGTCTCTCTCGAGCTGCCGGCCGAACAACGAAACCGAGTTTTGAATTACTTGGCCGATCGCTACCCGCGCCTGCAGACTCGGGTCCTGTCGGGCAAAGGTAAGCAGATCGCGGACGATCCTGGCGATGCGATCGCCTTCATCGATGATGCCGTTCACCATCTGCCGCTGGGTTTCGTTCCGCGCCACACCGTCATCTTTGAGCAACTGGGCGAAATTCACGATGCAGTTCAGCGGATTGTTTATCTCGTGAGCGACGCCGGCAGACAGCTCTCCGATCGACGCCAGTTTCGACTGCTGGAAGAGCTGGCGCTCGAACTCCTGCCTCTCGCGATCGAGACGCTTGCGCTCGGTGAGGTCGCGGATGATAAGTATGAAAAATCGCTGCTTGCCGGTTGAGAGCTGGCTGCACGATGCCGACACGCTCACCTGAGAGCCCGTACCGGTCTTGACACTCAGCTCAACGTTCTCCGACCACAGATTGCTCTCAAGTTTAGCCGGGCGCTCTAAGTCGCAAGCGAGAACTTCCGAAAGCACGCCGTGCTGTGGCCCGTCGCCATCCCGGCCTAACAAATCGCAAATATGTGTGCCCAGAATAGACTGGTGGTTGTAGCCGAGAATCTCGCCGAATCTCTTGTTGGCATCGACTAGCCGGTGGTCGAGGGCGGTCACAACCCCAATGCCGTCGCCGGCGTGCTCGAACAGCGCCCGGTAACGCTCCTCGCTCCCTCTCAACTTGCGCTGCTGCCGATTCACCAAGCCCAGCAGCAGCGTCACAACTATCACGTCGACCGTGGTTGATATGAAGAAGTGCTCGACTCGCTGCGACATCTTCCACCGGTAATCCTTATTTTCTGCTCCCGGATAGTGCGTGTCGAAGTAATTATAGAGCGGGTGCATCAACGTTTTTTCCCAGGTGAAGATCACCAGCCATGTCAGCACTACCGTGAGGGCAGCGAAAAAGAGGATGAGCTTTATGTTACCGATCTTCTTCATTTCTAATCCGGCCTCAAGCGATGAACTCCATCGCCAGACCGCCGCCGGCGCTCCGCGAGGACACAACTGTCCGACACCCAGGGATTCTATTTCGATCCAATGCTTTTGGAAGTTGTGCGTGCTTGCAGCGGGTAATCTATCTTTCGAGTTCAGCGTTGTCAAGCAGACACATACAACGCGACGCTGCGGCGGACTCACCGCCGGGTAGGAGTTGTCTCACTTTGACCTGCGCAGAAGTCTTGATGCGCCGGCTCTCGGGATTGCGGATCGATACTCGGGATCGCGGCGTCAAGACCAAGCGCGAGTCCGATATCGACGAATCCGGCGCGCACGCCGCCTACCCGAGATCCATCAAATCCTGTGCGAATCGGGTGGCCAGCCAGACGAATGGAGTCAATGGCGGAGAGATTACGAGGCCGGGACGAGCGAAGCCTTCTTAGGGGATACAGCGGGACTTCTCAATCACCTATTGGGAAGTATGCTCACTCAGGCAGCCACCAACCAGAGTCCAGGTGTCATAGCTCCGTCTGCGTCAGCAGTTCACTTCTGCCTCGGAGGCGTGAAGACTTTTCATCTCGGAGTTGACGCAACTCGTTCACCCGCCCAGACTCTTCACTCTCTTAGTGCGAGGTGAGGCAGGCAACAGAATCGCCTGCCTCGACGAGGACCTGCACCT
>JBGQGO010000403.1:0-5556 GCA_041497455.1 Blastocatellia bacterium
ACTCGAGCCCGCACGCGTAACACAGCAATGGTTGCGACGCCACTCGCTCAAATTCTTCGTGTGAGGGAGCGATCGCCGTGGGCCGTCCGTCGATGATCTTCACCGGCAGTTCGCACGGCGGGGAGATCTTCGCCTTGATGCCCTTTGTGTACTCGCGCGCGTTGAACTCGCGTTTCACAAGCGTGTCGATGTGGTCCCATGGAAGCTGGACCAGCGGCGCCCCGGGCTTGTCAAACTCGCGAACCGGGAACTCCTGCAGGTAAGGATTGATGTCCACGCACTCGAGTCTGAACGCCTCCATCCACTTCTGGAAGTCGAAATGATCGGTCCAGCCGTCGAACCGGCAGCCCATCCGCCACGCTCGCTCGATCACCTTGCAAAGCGCGCGATCGCCGCGCGAGATGATACCTTCAAGCACCGACGTCTCCGCGTGATGCACCTTCACGTCGATGCGGTAGCGGCGGCCAAGCTCCTTCAACATTCGCTGCTTGCGCTTGATCGAATCGATGTCCTCTTGCCTGCACCACTGGAAAGGCGTGTGCGGCTTTGGCACGAAGTAGGAAGCCGAACATGTCGCCTTCACGTTCTTGTTGTATTTGTTCTTGCCAAGCTCACGCACTTTTCTGCCAAGCTCGGCGATGCCGGTCACGTCCTCATCTGTTTCGGTCGGCAGCCCGATCATGAAGTACATCTTCATCGCGGACCAGCCTGCCTCGAAGGCGACGGCGCAGGAGTTCATCACGTCCTGCTCGGTTATGTTCTTGTTGATCACGTCGCGCATTCGCTGCGTGCCCGCTTCGGGCGCGATCGTGAAGCCGGTCTTGCGGACGCGAGCGATCTCGCGGGCGAGCGACTCGGTGACGCCCGATGCGCGCAGCGATGAGACTGAGAGGCTAACGTTGCGCCGCTCGAGCTCGGCCCCTAGCATCTTGACCAGCGGTTCGAGGCAGGTGTAGTCGGCAGTCGATAGCGAAGTCAGGCTCGTTTCGTCGTAGCCGCCCTTTTCGATGCCGTCGAGGATCGTGTCTACGATCTGCTTCGGATCCCGCTCACGAACCGGGCGATAGATCGTGCCCGCCTGGCAGAACCTGCAACCATCGACGCACCCTCGAGCGATCTCGACCGCCACGCGGTCGTGTACCGCTTCGATGGCGGGGACGGGCGAGTCCGAAGGGAACGGATACTGATTGATATCTTTGACTACGCGGCGGCGAATCGGGAACGGCAGGTCCGGGTCGTCGGGCTTATCGACGATCAGCAGGCCGTGATGCGCACTGACTGAAGTCGGGTAGAGCGACGGCACATACATCCCTTCGATGCGAGCGATCTCTTTCAGCACCTGCTCGCGCGTCAGGTCCATGTCGGAATCTCGCAGTTCGATGTAGCGCGAGACCAACTCGGGGAAAGCTTCTTCCCCGTCGCCGATCACGAACACATCGATGAAGTCAGCGACCGGCTCGCAAGAATAGACGGTTGGACCTCCTGCGATCACCAGCGGGGCATCAAGGCCGCGCTCTGGCGTATGTATCGGAATGCCGCCGAGGTCGAGCATCGTCAGCACGTTCGTGTAAGTCATCTCGTACTGGAGCGAGAAGCCGACGACGTCAAAATCGTGAAGCGGCGTGTAGCTCTCGAGCGAGAGCAGCGGAATACCTCGCTCGCGAAGCCTGGCTTCCATATCGGGCCACGGCGCGTAGACACGTTCGGCAGCCCATCGTTCGTGCTTATTGAGAAGACTGTAGAGTATCTTGAGCCCGAGGTGGCTCATCCCAATCTCGTAGGTGTCCGGGAAGCAAAGCGCGATACGAGCATCAACCTCGGCAGGCGTTTTGCGGACGGCGTTCCATTCACCGCCCACATAGCGCGCCGGCTTCTCAACAAGTGGGAGGATCGAATCCAGTTCTGCCCGGTAATTGATGTTTCGGTTGATCACCAGATGTCCTTCAAGTCTAATACAAAGCCAGGCAATACCGGGTCGCCAGATACAGTCCGCGGGTTGTCCTGGGATTCTACAGGCTGACCCGGCCGATAGACATAGACTCGTTTGGCTTTCGGATCTAGTAAGAAACCCAACCCCGCGCCGTTTGAGATGTACTCGTCCATCTTGTCTTGGACGAACGAAAGACGGTCGGAAGGGGAACGCAACTCCAAAGCGAAGTCAGGACAGAGTGGAACAAATTTCTCGCGCTCTTCTTGGGAGAGTGCATCCCATCTCTTGCGGCTCACCCAGGAACCATCCGGGGAGCGCTTGGCGCCGTTGGGCAAAATAAACATGGTTGACGAGTCGAAACTCAGCCCTGTGCCGTCCCTCTTTGCCCAATTCGTAAGCTGGGTAGTGATGTCCGCATTTCGCGATCCTGTTATTCCGCCCGTTGGAGGCATAATGATCAGCTCTCCTTCCGCAGTGAGTTCAAGACGCAAATCTTCGTTGTCCTGACACAGTTGATAAAACTGCTCGTCTGTTAGCCTGACAGAATGGAGATCCAGAGCCACAGCGAACGGCTTCTCTTGTTCTAAAATCTGTGCTGTCACAATACCTCCTTCTGACTAACGGTCTACGGGAGACAGCTAATTCACAAACCTTCTCATCCTAACGCTCAGCGCCAGACCTACACCCATGAACATCGCCATTACGGCTGTCCCTCCGTAACTCATCAGCGGCAGCGGAATTCCCATGATCGGCATCAGAGCGACCACCATCCCAAGATTGCACAGAATGTGAAACGTTATCAATCCGACGAAGCCCATTACTAGTAGCGAGCCCGCCCGCTCGCGCGACGCCTTAGCCACCGCGATCAACCGCCAGATCAGCAATAGGTAAAGCACCATCATGAGCAGCACTCCGGCCAGCCCGGTCTCTTCGGCGATCACCGCGGCGATAAAGTCAGTCCAAGCAAACGGCAGAAACCCCAGTTTGCCCTGCGTGCCGTGCCCGATTCCCTTCCCCAATACGCCGCCCGAACCGACGGCAATCACCGATTGAATCGTCTGATAGCCGAATCCCTTCGGGTCAGCTTCCTCAGGACGGATGATGACGTTTATGCGTTCAATCTGGTAGCGCTTCAGATGCGGATAGACGGCGACCAATCCGACGGCCACGGCGACAACGCCAACCACCAGAAATATCTTGCGCATGCCGCCCAGGAAGTAAAACGTTCCCAATATCGCTCCGAATGTGAGCGTCGTGCCGGTGTCGTGCTCGGCGTAAACCAGAATGACCGGCGGCATGACTATCGCGCCCATGATGATGATGTCTTTTATCGAAAGCGAGGTCTGACGCAGATGAGCGAGGTGACGCGCGAGCATGAGTATCGTCGCGGCTTTGGCGAACTCGCTCGGCTGCAAGCTGAACCCAGCCACACGCAGCCACGCCTTGTTGCCGTTGATCTGAGTTCCGGCGACCAGCACCACAACCAGCAACACCAACACGGCAGCATAGAAGAACGGCGCGACGTTGAACAGAATCTTGCGGTAGTCGGTGAACATGATCGCGATTGCGACTGCCAGCCCAATCCCGAGCGAGATGATTTGCTTCTTTACAAAGCTGCCATCGGGAGCGCTGCTGCTAATACCGACGCAGCCGAATGCTGTTAAAGCGATGGGCGCCGCCAGCAGCAGCCAGTCTACGTCTTTCAGTTTTCTTTGACTGATATCAACCATTAAGGCTTACCGCGCCGGGCATCGGAATGAACACTCGCGGCGAATTCTTCGCATCACCAGCGTCTTGCCACTCAAGATGAAACACTCACTGCGTAACAGGCTTGCGCTTGCGATCCGCAACGGTCACCGGATGCGGGCCATTGGCGGAACCGGCCGCTGCGGGGCTCGGCTGCGCGTTCAACGCCACCAGTTCAGGAAGAATCGGCCGGCCGAGCTTCTTCGAAAAGTAGGCGGCTTCGATCATCTTCACCTTCGGCGCAGATGCTGAAGCGCCCCATCCTCCGTTTTCCGTTATGCAAACGACGCCGATCTCGGGCTTCTGACCGGTGTGCATCGGCGCGAAGCTTATGAACCACGAATGGTCCTTGTGTTCTTTTCCGCGGGCCTTTTCCTTGGCTATCACCTGCGCCGTTCCTGTCTTGCCGCCGGCGTTGATCTCGCGAGGGAAGCCTACGCCGCCAGCCGTGCCGCCTTCGTTGATCACTCCCCACATGCCGTAGTCGATTGTGTCGATCGTAAGCTCTGACAGTTTAAGCTCGGTCGGTTTGTCATCGTAGTACTCAACCGGCTTCACTTGTGTCGGCTTCGCCTCCTTGAACAAATGCGGCGTGTGGAACTCGCCGCCCGCCACGATTCCCCCTTCGGCGCGAAGCAATTGAATCGGGGTGACCGCGACCGAACCCTGACCGATCGACGCCAGCACCGTATCAAAGTCCTTCCACTCCGGGTCGCGAGGATTGACTCGTTTCTTCCACTCGCGGCTCGGTATTATTCCCCTCAATTCGCCGGGGAGATCGACGCCGGTCCGCTGGCCCATTCCGAAACGCGTCACCCAATCGTGGATCATGTCTACGCCCATCTTGAGTCCGAGCCGATAGAAGTAACCGTCGCAAGAGTGGACGATGGCCGCGTGGATGTCGGGCTGGCCATGATTCTTGCCGCAGTGAACGAAGCGATTGCCTACCTGGATGCCGCCGCCGCAAACGATTCGGGAGTTCTTGAGCGTGATGACCCCTTCTTCGAGCGCGGCAGTCGCCATCAATATCTTCCACGTCGAACCCGTGGGGTACGTGCCTTGAATCGCCTTGTTGTACATCGGGTGCGACGGGTCGTTCACGATTGCGGCTACTTCCTTGCGGTTCTCGCTCGAAACGACATTGCGCGCAAACACATTTGGGTCGAAGCTCGGGACCGAAACCATCGCGAGTATCTCGCCGTTCTGTGGGTTGAGCGCAACGCACGCGCCGGTCTCGTTCTTGGAGTAAAACTGTTGCTCAGCAACCTTCTGTATGTCGAGATCCAGAGTAGTGATCAAGTCCTGGCCCTTGATCGGATCGATCCTTTCAAGCTCGGCCTTTGGGATCCCCCGGCTATCGACAATCACCCGCCGCATTCCGTCCTTGCCGCGAAGAACGCGGTCATACACTGCTTCGATCCCACCCTGCCCTATGATGTCTCCGGATTTGTATCCGGCGTCTTTGAACGCCGGGAGATCGAGCTGCTTCGGATTGACCTGGCCGATATAGCCGAGGAGGTGCCCGGCGAGCTTCCCATACTTGTAGATCCGCTGCGGCTGTTGCTCGATCGATATCTCAGGATGCTCGAGTTCGTGAGCCGCGATCCATTGTCGATCGGCGTTCGAGGCGTTCTGCTTAACGAGTATCGGCTGGGACTTCGGACGCTTGTCATCATTGAGTTCAGCCAACAACTCGCCTCGATCGATATCCAGATTCTGAACAAGCGTGTTGATCGTCTCTTCCTTGTTGGAAATGTCCTCTGGAGTGACGACGACGTTGAAGGCGGACGCGTTATCGACAAGCAAGTTGCCATTGCGGTCGAATATCGCGCCCCGGGGAGCAGGAATCGGGATATCGCGGATTCGATTGTTTTCGGCGC
>JBGQGO010000404.1:0-5554 GCA_041497455.1 Blastocatellia bacterium
ACCGCATCGATGCCGGCGCTCGGATTCGGCAGCGGCGTAGACTTCATCGCGCTCCAGGTCGTTCCGCCGTCAGACGACCAGCTCTCGGTGATTTTGCTTTGGCGGCTGCGGCAGAGAATCTGAATCTCGCCCGATTGATGAACCAGTATCGCCGGTTGGATGGCTCCGAACTGAGTCCGGTCATTAAGCGGTTCGGTCTTCTGCCAGGTTTCGCCGAGGTCGCTTGTGCGCTCCATATGAACGCGCCAGCCCGTGTGCTCGGTGCTGGAGCCGCACAAGATCGAGCCGTCCCGCAACTGAACCGGTTTGTTCTTGATCGGGCCGAGAATACCGTCGGGCAGCCGGCGCGGTTTCGACCAGGTCGCGCCGCCGTCTGTTGAAGTCGTCAGCATGCCCCACCACTCGCTCGGGCTCGGTCCGACTTTGTAGAAGAGCAGCAGTGGTCCGCGCGCGGGCTGAAACAGCACCGGGTTCCAGCAGGGGTAACGCTCGCCGGTTGGTTGAACGCCGTTGGCGACTTCCACCACTTTGGACCACCCGTTCTTGTCGCGCCTCGAGACCCAGATGCCAACGTCAGGACTCTTCTCGCGAGTGCCTCCGAACCAGGCCGCAACCAGTCCGCCTTTTGTCTCGGCGATGGTTGAGGCGTGGCAAGAAGGGAAGGGCGCTTGTTCGTAGATGAACTCAGCCTTGACGACAGCATCACGACTCTGCGCGGCGCCATTGTTTCTGGCCTCGATCAAAATGCCCGGCAGAGCTATGAGAAACACAAGGACAGCGCAATTCACAATTCGCATAATCCTCCCACGCGGTGGACGATCGGGGAGCGGTGTCAGGTCCTGTCATTTTTGCATTCTAGGCGGGACCCTCTCACGCTGAATCCTCGTGGACCCTTTGGTCCTCTCATTGACGCGCGACATACTATCACAAAGATTCTCAGGCGCAGGAGACGTGATTTCTAAGGTGGCTGCCTCCGCTGGGGATGCAGTTAAGGGGTCGGTTAAATCAATCGAGTTGATGGTGGGGTCTAGAACTGGCAGCGAGATCCGGGCCCGCCGTCGATACGACGGTGCTCGTTATGATCAACGTCCCACTTCAGCCAGAGTCCCTAGGTAATTGGGAAGCGATCTATTGGTCTAAACGTCAAGCCGTGCTCGCGTCGCAACTCGGGTGTGCCCGCTATCCACGCCTTGCCGCCAAGTTAGCCGAGCAAACTTGGGCTGTGAGGCGCAATCCCGTTGGGATTGCCTCCGGAACCTAGAGGGAAGACCGCGCTTGGAAGCTTTTGTTGGTTTGATGCAGCAGGCTCCGGGAGAGGAGGGAGCCGCTGGAGGCTTGTAGCCAGACGATGCTGAGTCTACCCTTCAGCGGTAACAGCGCCGCCGCTGAATCTGACTCGATAAGTTCCCCTGCCCGCTTTACCGACTGTTACGTGCAAGACAACAGTTTGCCGTTTGCCAAGCTTCACGCTTTTCACCACGCGCGCGCTTTGCCCGTCTCCGTCGGCCTGCGCATACTCGCAGCAGAGAATCGCCGCAGCGGCATTTTTGTCGAGTAGTTCAAAATTCAGAAGAGCCTGGCCCGTTGACGATTTAACATCGACAGTTAGTGTCAGCTCTCCCGGCCCTGCGAGGAAGGAATAGAAATATTCATCACCACTAGCATCCAATTCACCGTTAATCTCGTTAGACTTGACTGGCGTCGGATGGTCGCGGTCTTTAGATTGGGCGGCTGCCGAGCGTGACAAGGCAACTACGGTGAATAGAAGGCAGGCTAACGCTAGGGATACAGATCGTTTCATTGATAGACTCCTTAGAACGTGAGCTGTTGAGATCAGTTGGTCTGGAGAATTCCAGAGAATCTGAGAGGAGAGTAAGCTAGGCTCTGGTCTCAATGAGCCTATGCCTGGTGAGTGCCAAAGTCAAACATCGGCGCCGAGCGCATATCGGATCAAAGAAAAAAGAGAGTGATGTTCGTATCGAAACTGATTACAAACGAAAAACGAACTTTGTTTGTCTTAAATCTTCTCGACGGTAGGTTTTCGCATAGTGACTAGCATGTTGCTAGATACGGAATTGCAAATTGCACGCCTGACCCCATCTCCGGGCCGACGTTGGAGTTGCCTCGGACAGTCGCCAGGGCCATGCCAGCGGGACGCTAATCACGCGACCGTCGGCAAGCTTCGCTATGATTTCGTCGTCGCTGACCTGCACGTCTTGGACGACGGGATCGCTGCTAGCCACAATGTTCATGCCAAGCCTCCAGAATCGAGGCTCGATGCCTCTCGATCGTTCGTCGAATCACATTCAACTCTCGAGCGCTGAAGCCGTACGGAATTGCAATTTGCACGCCTGACCCTCTCCGCCTCTATAATGTTTTGGTTCAATTCTGTGGCGATTCGCCGATGTTGCCGCAGCCTGCGGCTCGATTCACAGTCCTTGCTTCTCCAACAGCGGTCGAAGCGACCGGTACACCGTCTCGGTCACGATCCTCGTTCCTTCTTCATTCGGATGTATTCCGTCGTTCTGATTCAGCGATTCTAGTCCCGCTACGCCGTCAAGGAAGAAAGAAATTACGGGCACGTTGTATTTTCTCGACAGGGAGGGAAATGCTTCGTGGATCGCTTTGCGATATTCAATACCCGAGTTCGTGGGAGCTTCCATACCGGCGAGCAACACTGTTGCACCGTGAGCTTTCACTCGCTCGATGATGCGCGCGAGATTCTCCTTCAGCGCGTCTATCGACTGGCCTCGCAAGATGTCATTCGCTCCGAGTTCGAGGATCACGACCTTGACATCTCCTTCGAGTGCCCAGTCGATTCGCCTCACTCCGCCCGCTGATGTGTCTCCTGATACCCCGGCGTTCACCACTTCGTAGGCGAAGCCGTCGGCGTCGAGCTTCTTTTGAAGGAGCGATGGATAGCTGGCGGACTGGGGAAGGCCGTAGCCTGCCGTGAGGCTGTCGCCGAATGCGACTATCTTCGGTAAACTCTTCGCAGGCTTCGCGGGATTATTGGGCGATGCTGAAGACGCCTCCTTCGGAGCCGTGGCCGTGCAGGCGGTTACAACCAACATCGCGATAAGGATGACGTAAAGTAGAGAGCGATTGACGCGGTAAACTCGAAAGCGATTCATGATCGAATTATACAAGGTTTCCAAGGTTGTTCCCTCGGGCGCGGAGATGCTCACGATTCTTCACCCGCTCGATCTGACAATTCCAGATGGCCAGTTCATCGCGGTCGTAGGGCCTTCGGGCAGCGGCAAGTCTACGCTGCTCGGGCTCATCGCCGGACTCGATGAGCCGACTGAAGGCGAGATTCGCATCGACGGTCAGACGATCACCACTATGAATGAAGACCAGCTCGCCGAGCTTCGAGGCGCCAAGATCGGATTCGTGTTTCAGTCTTTTCATCTGATCCCTTCGTTGACCGCACTCGAAAACATTCTTGTGCCGATGGAGATCGCAGGCGCGCGCGATGCGCGAGAGCGAGCCCAGAAGTTGATGGAAGACGTGGACCTCGTCGCGCGCGCGCATCATTATCCTTCGCAGCTTTCCGGCGGTGAGCAGCAGCGAGTCGCGATCGCGCGCGCGTTCGCTAACGATCCGTCGATCCTGCTTGCGGATGAGCCTACCGGGAATCTCGATTCGCACAACGGCCGGCACGTGTTCGAGCTGATGGTCGATATGAATCGAAAACGCAAAGCGACGCTTGTGCTGGTCACGCACGATCACGAGCTTGCGGCGTTGGCTGACCGGCGAATCTCGCTGAGGGACGGCCGAGTCGTGACCGACAGCGACGCGGACGTGTTGAGTCCAAAGGAAGAAACCGTGGAGGCGAGCCGCTCGTGAGATTCATTCTACAAATGGCTCGGCGCGAGCTTCGGGCCTCGTGGCGCAGACTGCTGTTCTTCTTCGCCTGTATAGCGATCGGCGTTGGCGCGATCGTCGCGGGCCGGTCGATGCTTCAAAACGCCCATTTCGCGATGACATCCGAAGCGCGCAATCTGTTAACGGCGGATGTTCAGCTTGACAGCGGCCGCCCCTGGGAGCCTGAAGCGCTAACCGTGATCGATCGCATCGCGCAGCCTGTAGCCCAGGCACGAACCGAGACGATCGAATCGCCAACCATGGCTCGCCCCGCCGACTCAGCTCACGAAGGCGCGATGATGATCGAGCTGAAAGGGATCGACGACAGCTTTCCACTCGTTGGCGAATTCACTCTGACGAACGGCGAGTCATTCGACTACTCGCTTGTCCAGAATAACGGCGCCGTCGTCTCGGTTGCGCTTCTCGACAGATTGCAGCTTCGAATCGGAGATAGCGTCAAAATCGGAGTCGCTGCATTTCAGGTCAGGGGCACAATCGATCAAGAGCCTGGACGTGGAGCCGGATTCCGCATCGGCCCGCGAGTGTTCATCGAGAGGTCCGCGCTTGAAGCGGCGGGACTCACTGGGTTCGGCAGCCGCGCACGCCGGAAGATCCTCTTCACAGTGCCTGAAGACCAGATGAGGGCGCTGGTCCGTCAGCTTCGGGACGCGCTAAGGAACAATCTCATCAACGTTCGCTCGTACCGGGACTCTCAGGAGAATCTGAACGAATCGTTTTCGCGGGCCGAAGACTATTCTTCGCTGACCGGCCTGGTCATCCTGGTGCTCGGAGGAATCGGCATCTCGAACGTGACTCGGGTTTTCATCGAGCAGAAGCGAAAAGCCATCGCGGTGCTGAAGTGCATCGGGGCGACCGGCCGAAGGATAACGGTCGCCTATCTCGCTCAGGTCATCACAATGGGAGTCGTAGGGAGTGTGTTAGGGGTCCTGTTCGGCAAAGCAATTCTGCTTCTCATTCAGGGAGTCTTCGCGGATAAGCTGCCGCCGTACATGACCTACGGACTTCGAGCTGGAGCCGCCGCGCAAGGAGTCGCAGTTGGGATAATGATCTCAATACTCTTTTCCGCGCTGCCGCTGCTTCAGATTCGTCACATAAGACCAAACGTGCTTCTGCGCGACGGCGCCGGCTCAGCGCGTGGCCGCCTGGATCTGCTGCGATGGGGAGTCGCGGTCTTAGTGATGCTGGGCTTGTTGCTCGTCGTCTCGTGGCAAGGAGGCGGAGTTCGAGTCGGGCTGGTCTTTCTAGGCGGGCTGGTAGTCGCGGCGGGCGCGCTGTATCTTGGCGCAACTTTGCTGATCTTCCTTGTGCGCCGAACGCGGCCGCTCACATCGTTCGCGTTGAAACAGGCGATCAACAGCCTTCATCGTCCCGGCAATCAAACGCGGATCATCGTGATGATAGTTGGGCTAGGTGTTTTCGCCGTGCTCTCGGTTCAGTCGCTGCAATCGAACTTCATTCGCGAGTTGGATCGAGGCCGCACCGGCGATCTCCCGGACATGTTCCTGATCGACATCCAAACGGATCAACGGCAAGGCGTGGCTGACCTCGTCGCTGAGACGATGGGCTCGCCTCCAATTCTGGTTCCGACAGTTCGCACTCGAATCGTCGCCATCAATGGCAAGGACATCGATCTCAACGAAGCCGAGATGAAGCGCGAGCGCGGACG